>CAZUFI010000073.1:0-7929 GCA_964618745.1 uncultured Thermodesulfobacteriota bacterium
CCAGAAGAAGCGGTGGCGATGCCCTTGGCGGTATCTACATGCGTAATATAACCAAGCAGCTACAGATAAACGCAACAGAGCTTAAAGACGCACGCTATCTGCTGGATCTAAAACGTAAGCTCGCCCTTTATTGGGATTATCCGCCAGCAGCGGCAAGAAGGGGTGAACAAGGCACGGTGCGGGCCTTATTTAAGGTAAAGAGAGACGGTACTATCTTTGATATTAAACTCGATAAATCCTCGGGATACCCAACCCTTGACGATGCAGTGATAAACGCACTCAGACTCTGCTCTCCGCTTAACCCTTTGCCTGATGACTTCAAGAAAAAAGAACTAAAGGTCAGAGCCAGATTTAAATATATCCTGACTATGGCAAGATAGAATAAAATACTAAAATAAGGATGGGGTAAATGGACTACTGCTCTATCCAACGCAGTATAGGTGTGCGAGCGGCGCGGGTCTCATCGACACGCGAGGTCTTTGTACTATAGGGCGCACCCTTTACAAGGGCCGGGGTCTCACGCGCCTCTCTGGCAATCGAGAGCATAGCATCGATAAAACTATCGATGGTGAGCAGGTCTTCGGTCTCGGTCGGCTCTATCATCATCGCACCTTGGACGATCAGCGGAAAGTATATAGTCGGTGGATGATAGCCGTAATCAATAAGACGCTTTGCCATATCAAGGGTCGTCACATCGTGCTCGTTCTGGTACTTATCACTTAAGACACATTCATGCATGCAGGTACGGTCGTAAGGAAGATAAAAGTCCTCTCTGAGTCTTTCTTTAATATAGTTGGCATTAAGGATAGCAAGCTCGCTAACGCTTCTGAGTCCAACAGGCCCCATACGCCTAATATATGTATAGGCCCTGACCATTATCGAGAAATGCCCGTAAAATGCCTTGAGCCTTCCGATGCTCTTTCCAATTTTGTAGTCTAGGCTGTACCTGTCCCCTATCTTAACAACCCTTGGTGCGGGCAGATACGGCTCCAGTATTTCCTTTACGGCAAGAGGGCCGGAGCCCGGGCCGCCACCACCGTGCGGAGTAGAGAATGTCTTATGCAGGTTTAACTGCACAACATCTATTCCCATATCCCCAAGCTTCATCAGCCCCATAACGGCATTCAGGTTTGCGCCATCACAATATACAATACCGCCCTTTCCGTGAACAATATCGGCGATCTCTTTTATGTTTTCTTCAAATAAGCCAAGCGTATTAGGGTTGGTCAGCATCAACGCCGCCACACCCTCGTCCATCAACCCTTCGATGCAGCCCGGCGTTATCACACCGCCCGGCCCTGTCTGGACACGCACTACATCAAAACCAGCAAGTTGGCAGGTCGCAGGGTTTGTTCCGTGCGCCGTATCAGGGATAAGGACCTTTTTTCGCCTCTCGCCTTTTTCTTTAAAGTACTCGGATATCATCAGCATACCGCAGAGCTCGCCCTGCGCACCGGCTGCGGGCTGTAGCGTAACAGCATCCATCCCGGTTATCTCTACCAGATACTCTTCCAGCTCGCTGATAAGCTCAAGCGCACCCTGGCTAAGTGCCTCATCCTGATACGGATGCAGCCCGGAAAAACCGGCAAGTGCTGCCGTCGTCTCATTTATCTTTGGGTTGTACTTCATCGTACAAGACCCAAGCGGATAGAAACCAGTATCAACGCCAAAGTTAAGCTGCGATAATCTGGTAAAGTGCCTTACAGTCTCGGGCTCGCCTATCTCAGGGAAACCTTCAATATCAGAGCGAAACAACCCCACAGGATAGGCCGCACCGTCTATATCCGGCACATCAAGGCACGGCGGCTCTACGCCGACCCTGCCTGCCGATGACCTCTCAAAGATAAGTGGCTCGGCCTGATTATCTATCTTGGTATTTTTATCCATTGTTATCTCAGTAGTTATCTCGGTCATTAGTTTAATAATAATCTAGGCCTTTAAAAGCTCAGCCGAGGCTGCGCCATAGGCCTCCATCTCGGCTCTGGAGTTCATCTCGGTCGCTGTAACTAATATATGGTTTTTAAGCTCTGGATAGAACCTGCCCAGATCAAGGCCGCCTGCGATACCCTTTTCGAGCAATGCCTTTAGAAAGATCTTTGGCTCGATCTCTAGCTCTATTACGAATTCATTGAAGTTAGGTGCAGTAAAGGCTATCTTTATGCCCGCAACCTTATCTAGCTGCTCCTTTAGAAAGGCCGCCTTTGCCATATTAAGACGAGCAAGCCTCATCAGCCCGCCCTTACCCAGGAGCGTCAGGTAAATCGCGCAGGTCAGTGCGACAACCCCCTGATTAGTACATATATTCGAGGTCGCACGCTCTCTGCGGATATGCTGCTCGCGCGTAGCCATCGTAAGGCAATAGCTACGCCGCCCATTTGTATCCAGCGTCTGCCCGGCCACACGCCCCGGCATCTGGCGCAGATGCTTCTGACGCACCCCCATAAAACCCAGATACGGCCCGCCGTAGCTAAGTGGACTACCAAAGGACTGGGCTTCGCCAACGACTATATCCGCCCCTAGCTCGCCAGCCGGCCTGAGTGCCCCCATTGACAAGCCCTCGGAGACAACAACGACCAGAAGACCTTTTTTGCTATGGACCAGATCGGCCAGAGCCTCTATATCTTCTATACCACCGAAAAAATTCGGATATTGAACAACCAGACAAGCTGTATCGTCATCAAAGTTCTTTTCTACTTCCTCAAAAAGGGTCGCCCCCGACTCCGCGCAATACCCAACCTCTATCGGAGTCTCACCCGTACCCTTCAGGTAAGTCACCGTCGTCTCCCTGTACTCAGGATGCACGGCAGAACTCACCAGAACCTTCCCGCGCCGAGTAACACGCCTTGCCATAAGGGCAGCCTCTGCCATTGCGCTGGCTCCGTCATATAAAGAAGCATTTGCAACGTCCATCGCTGTCAGCTGGCATATCAGAGACTGATACTCAAAGATCCCCTGTAGTGTGCCCTGGCTGATCTCTGGCTGATACGGTGTATATGAGGTGATAAACTCGGAACGTGAGGTAATATTACCGACGGCAGCCGGTATGTAATGGTTATACGCACCAGCACCGAGAAAAGACGAAATATCATTTTGGGAGGTATTCTTTGAGGCAAGCTTGGTTAGAAGCCCCAGAACCTCCTGCTCACTCAGACCATCTGGCAGATCGAGCGCACCAGTGAGCCTTAGATCCTCAGGGAAGACCTGAAGAAGCTCTTCTACAGACTTTACCCCGATAGTCTTACAGATATGCTCTATCTCTTCAGAGGTATGCGGAAGATAGGGTTGGCCAAGAGTGATCAACTTTAACTCTCTTCCTCTACATAGCTCTTATACTCTTCAACACTTAAGAGTCCGTCAAGCTCAGCCGGGTCGGCAAGCTCTATCT
This sequence comes from uncultured Thermodesulfobacteriota bacterium, assembly GCA_964618745.1. Taxonomy (GTDB): domain Bacteria; phylum Desulfobacterota; class GWC2-55-46; order GWC2-55-46; family DRQE01; genus JAJRSM01. The sequence continues at coordinate 3,386 of CAZUFI010000073.1, forward strand.
TAAGCATCCATGCATCGCCGTAAGGCTCGTCATTTATGACCTCCGGGCTATCCACGATTGAATCATTTACCTCAAGCACAGTGCCACTTACAGGTGAGTAAAGATCAGAGACGGCCTTTACCGACTCGACGACACCGAAAGGCTCGTCCTTTGTCACATCAGCACCCTCAGCTGGAAGCTCGACATATACGATATCTCCAAGCGAATCCTGCGCGTAATCAGTCACACCGATGACTACCGAGCCACCCTCTTCTTTAATCCACTCATGCTCTTTTGTGTACTTTAGATCCTGAGGAAAATCCATACAATACCTCTCTTTTGGTTTCTTTAATTTTAATATTTAGCGCGTCAATATGCCTGCCTATGACTACGAGTCTATACAGTATATACAAAAGATCGAAAAAATCAAAGCCCTTGTTATGCACCGGCCCTACTTTTATTACAGCCGGCCTGAGAGCCTACTTTGGAGGTCTATAAAAAGGCAGTTTTGCAACCCGTGCCGCTCTCATCCTTCCGCGCAGCTCAATATCTACCTCTGTGCCCGGCTCGCTTACGGATAACTCCAGGTAGGCCATAGCGATTGGCCGCTCAAGAGTCGGGGAGAATGTCCCGCTCGTCACCTCTCCAACCTTTACCCCGTCCTTCATAATCAGATACCCGGCACGCGGTATGGCCTTATCTATCATCTCGATACCAACGAGCCTGCGTAAAGTGCCTCCGGCTAGCTGCCCTGCTATGACCTCTTTACCAAAATAATCGCCGCCACCATCTATTGAAATAAATCGCTTAAGACCAGCCTCTACCGGGGTCGTCTCCTCGGTAAGCTCATGACCATATAGCGGATAACCCATCTCCAGACGCAACGTATCGCGAGCACCAAGCCCAATCGGGGTGATCCCCTCGTCAGCTCCGGCCTGCATCAGGGCATTCCAGATCTTCACCGTGCTACCTGCCGGGCAGAAGATCTCAAAGCCGTCCTCCCCTGTATAACCCGTACGTGAGAGCATTACCTCTGCGCCGCAAAGTGCTACAAAGGCAAAATGAAAACCCTTTATACCAGAGGTATCGTCCTCGGTGATGCTGGAAAGAATACCACGGGCCTTCGGCCCTTGAAGGGCGATCAAACCATAGTCCGCGCTGCGATCTATAACACTTGCGACCTGACCGATCTTTGCGCATAGCCAGTCATATATCTTATCTACATTTGACGCATTTATGCAGAAGATAAATTTCTCCGAGTTTATCCGATAAAGGATAGTATCATCAAGGGCCTTCCCTGACTCGTTGCAGATAATCGTATACTGGCACTTTCCGTCCACCAGTCTCTCTACGTTGTTGGTCGCTACCATATTACAGGCCTGCTCTGCCCTCGGGCCTGCGATCTCGATCTCACCCATATGACTTACATCAAAAATGCCGCAAGAAGACCGCACAGCCTTGTGCTCTTCTATAAGCCCCGCGTACTGCACGGGCATCTCCCAACCGGCAAAGTCAACGATACGCGCGCCAAGTGCCTTATGCACCTGATAAAGCGGCGTCCTTCTAAGTTCTTTTACTGCTTTCATAAGATATAACCCTGAGTTTTCCATATACCATTTTATTTACTATAGATCTTGTCAGTTCTTAAAATATTATCAAAGTACAATGCAATGTCAATTTTTTTCTGAACCTCTATAAAATTACCCCGACCAAGAGGTAAAAGACAAGCACACACGCCTATCAGGTAGTATTGACATCAAGATACAAGGCAGCTATATTAAATATAAATATCTACCTTAAATACGGCCCAAGCCATGCCAGCATAAACACAAGTCACCTTCCCCATCTTAATAAAAAAAGGGAAGTAAATACCTTAATAAACATAATAACGGAGGCACTCCATGCAGAGCGCGATTGATAATATATTCAAGGTAAACCTTGGAATCAAAAAAACAGAACGAGTCCTTGTCTTTACCGACCATATCCGAGAAGACGAGGATATCACTGACGACCAGCGCAGCCGCCGCGTGGCAATGAGCGAGGTCGCCGAGCAGATAGCAAAGGCCGGAGAGGCCTTTGCCACAGTCGTCTTCAGAGACTACCCTGCCGCTAAAGACAACGGAGCGGAGCCGCCGGAGGTTATCTGGATCGCGGCCCTTGGCGCAGAGGTCGTAGACGCGCTTAAAGAAGGTGGCTGCTTTGAGAGGATTCTGGCCAAAGAACCTACACCGGATGACATTTTAAAGGCCGAAGAGACCGTAACGGCTGCAAAGGCCTCGGCGATAGATGCGATAGTCGGGCTTGCGAACTTCTCGACAAGCCATACAAAGTTCAGAGACCTAGCCACCCGCTGCGCTGGAGTGCGATACGCAAGCATGCCGAGCTTTGAGGCCCCGATGCTCGACGGCGTTATGACGGCTGACTGGCCAAGGCTCGCCGAGCGTACAATAAAGCTCGCTGAGATACTCGGCAGAGGCGAAAATATCCACATCACCACGCCAAACGGCACGGATATAAGCTTCTCCATTAAAGGGCGGCCCGTAAAGCCCGATACCGGCATACTGACAGAGCCCGGCAGCTTCAGCAACCTGCCAGCCGGCGAGGCCTTCTGCGCCCCTCTTGAGGGCACAGCCAATGGCAGGCTTGTCCTAACCTGGTCGCCAACCAGAGAGCTCACAGCCCCTGTCACGGTCACGGTAAAAGACGGTCGTGCCATAACCGTATCCGGCGACGAACCCTACGCAGCGGAGCTTCAGGCAACGATTGACGACAATCCGCTCTGCGGCAATATCGCAGAGCTCGGCGTCGGGACCAACGACAAGGCATCCAGGCCGGATAGTGTCCTTGAGAGCGAGAAGATCTTAGGAACGATTCACATAGCGCTCGGAGACAACTCGACCTTCGGCGGCAAGGTGCGGGTCCCCTTTCATCAGGACTTTGTCTTTTACAACCCGACGATGATAGCAGAGACCGGTGGCATAGAAACGACCCTGCTAAAAGACGGAAAGCTACTAATATAAAGGCCTGCGTTTTGCTACTTACAAAGGCACGTTACCCCCCTCTCTCTATCAATAGGTTTGGCCTTTTAAAGTGCAGAAAGATAGAAAAGAGTTATTGCAAGAAGCCCTGATACGCGAGATATTAATTATAGAACCTGGCGCATCAATAAACCCGCTTCCCGAGTATGCAACCGTCAAAGACTTCACCTTTACCTGACCGCCATTATCACGAAAGACAAAAAGAGAAAGACAAAAAGAGATAAGGTCATCAGGCATACTCGACAGTTAAATAATATTAAAGCTATACAGATACGCAATAACTCATTTAACTACAGGAGAGAGACAATGCAATCATCTAAAAACCAGTACTTAACCAGGCAAGGCTTTAGATCGCCTCTACCAGCCCGAAGATATTTTCACCTTATGCTGCCCCTACTGCTGGTTATGCTACTCACAATATTATCCGCCTCAGAATCGCAGGCAGCAAGCAAGGCCTTTATCTCTGATAAAGCACCAAAGGAAGGCTATCAAATACTCGGCGATGGGTTCTACGCAAAGAGAGCCGACGGCTTTAAGGACGGCCTGGTCGATCCCGCGATGATAAACAAGGCGATTGCCAATTATCATAAGGCATATGCCCTTGGAGATAACTCCGAGGAGCTGGCAATCAAACTGATACGTGCCACTTACTTCTATGCAACCTATGCGGAGAAGACTCCGGCCAAACAGAAAAAAGCCCTTACCGATGCAATAGAGGTAGGGGAAAAAATCCTGAATGAACACCCAAGGAATGTTGCACTCAACTATCAGATGGCAAAGGCCTGGGGCAAATGGGGCGAGATCAACGGGATCTTCTCATCGGCTAGAAAAGGCATTGCCAACAAAGTAAAAAATCTCGGTGAGGAAGCAGAGATATTAGACCCCTCCTACGCAGAGGGCGGCGCATACAGGACATTAGGACGGCTACACTACACAGCCTCGCGCATACCGTTCATCCTTTCTTGGCCCAGTAAAAAAGAATCACAAAAATATCTGGAAAAGGCAGTAAAGATCGGCCCGACAAACCTTACTAACCATCTTTTTCTGGCCGAGATACTCATGGCAAACGGCGATAATGAAAAGGCCCTACGCCATATCGACTATATCCTTAGAGCCAAGGTCAACCCGACAAAACAAATAGAAGACCTGCAGGACAAAAAAGACGCACAACTCTTAAAAGAGAAGATCTCTGGAAAATAACCTCAAAAAATAAAGTTTTTTAAATAATAACCTAACAAAACAGCACTGACCTGCTCTGTAATGAGTTCAAACTCAGACCAAATATACTGCTTAAGGCAAAAATCAAAAATATTGACAAACTCCATGCAGACCACCGGGTAAAGGGCATAGTCGTCTTTGAGTCCTTGGAGATTGTACATGAGATCAGTCAATATCACAGGCGAGAGATCAACGATAAGGTAAAGACCTGTCACACCTTATATCCCATATCGTTATAATTCAATTTGACTCCGCCACTCCTTATCACTTATAATAAAATAATATGTTTTACAGGCATCAAGCTATGCC
>CAZUFI010000074.1:0-7871 GCA_964618745.1 uncultured Thermodesulfobacteriota bacterium
TTGCTATCGAGGCATCTGCCGTTGGCGTACCGGTGATAGCAACGGCTGTAGACGGTACTCCTGAGGTGGTAAAGGACGGGGAGACCGGCCTATTGATTGCGCCTCGCAACCCGGTTGCGATCACAGAGGCTGTACTGAAACTTCTGGATAACCCGCAGGAGGCCCGGCGGATGGGGCAACACGGTGCCGGTTTTGTACGGGCGCACTTTGATATTGGTTTGCAGGTAAAGGGTACTGAGGCAATTTATAATGCACTTATCAGTAAATAAGAAAGGCTGTTGTTGCCAAATACGTTTTTTAAGTTCTTAAATTAATGTCACGGAGAGCAATGTTATGGATATTTTAGTTTTAACCCCAGTATTGCCATATCCACTTACTGATGGGGCTCGTATAAGAAATTTCAATCTGATCAGGGCACTTTCAGTAAACCATACTGTCCATATAGTTTCTTTTATAATTGAGACAACAAGGACTGAGGATATAGAGGAATTACGTGGTTTTGTCCATGATTTGCAGACAGTCTTCAGGCCGCAGAAGTACGCTATAAAGGATCTGCTGAAAGGGGTCTGTACCAGTACGCCATTTACTATCATCAACTACCGCTCTGATGAGATGGCTTCGGTTATAAATAGGAAGCTTGCCAAAGGTATTGATGTCGTGCACTGTGAGCATCTTAATATGGCGCAGTACGCACCTGTTGGTATGGGGCTTAAGAGGGTTATAGATATGCATAACGTCGAGAGCGAGATAATGCGTCGTTACGCAGAGAAGGCCAGTGATCCGTTTAAGGTATTGTATTCAAAGATGACTGCAAAGAAGTTGGCCAAATATGAAAGAGATGTCATAAGTGATTTTGATCTCTGCTTTGCGGTATCAGCCAGAGACGCCGATTATATGAGGGAGTTTTGTTCTAATACAGTAGTCGTTGATAACGGTGTTGATCTGGATACTTTTTTATTGCGTGAAGATACAGTTACTGAGCCAAGGCTTGTCTATACCGGCTGGATGAAATATCATGCGAATAATGATGCTGCTAAATATTTTTGCGATGAAATCTTTCCGGCAATTAAGAAAGATAAGCCCGAGGTTACGGTCGATATCGTCGGTAAAGAGCCCTCGGATGAGGTTTTGCGGCTATCGAAGCTAGCCGGGGTGAATGTCACAGGGGCAGTACCTGATATTCGCCCTTACATAAATGCAGCCTCTGTCTATATTGTTCCTTTGCGTGTAGGAGGTGGAACCAGACTTAAGATACTGGAGGCCATGGCAATCGGTATTCCGATAGTCTCTACTAGTATTGGCTGTGAGGGGATTGGGCTTACTCACGGAAAGGATATTCTGATCGCCGATACAGCCGATGAGTTTGCCCGTCAGACGTTGCGGCTTTTAGATGACTCAGCACTTCGCAGGCATCTGGCTGCTAATGCCCGTGAGTTGGTCCAAGAGCGTTTTAGTTGGAAGGTGATAGGTAAGAAACTAGATAGTGCATACAATACGATCGTCACGGAAGAAGATCTTAAGGAGATTAGTCTATGAGTAATGGAGAATCGGTTCAGAGATCTGGGTATGCCTGGTTGCTGCCTGTTATCGTTACAAGCGTTTTGATGTTGGCCATCTACTATGATGTGATCGTAAAGATGGTCATACAGTGGGAGAATGACCCGAATTATTCGCATGGTTTTTTAATCCCATTTATCTCGTTATATCTGCTTTGGGAAAGGCGTGATGTCCTGAAAAATATCGAGATCAAACCATGTCTCTATGGTTTGCCGATACTTCTCTTTGGCCTCTTTTTGCTGGTTATAGGTAAGGTCGGCGCAGAGTACTTTACCATGCGTTTTTCGATGCTTATCGTAATAACAGGTATTATACTTTTTCTTGGTGGCCTAAAGCTATTAAAGGCGGTATCTCTACCGCTTGGGTACTTGGTCTTTATGATTCCTTTTCCTTATATAGTCTATGATGCAATGGCTTTTCCTTTAAAGCTTTTCGCAGCAAAGAATGCCGTTTTTATGCTCAAGGCCATGGGTGTCTCGGTCTTTAGGGATGGTAATATAATATACCTTGCATCTACCACCCTTGAGGTCGCCGATGCCTGTAGCGGAATAAGGTCACTTGTATCACTGCTTGCTCTGGGTGTAGCTCTCGCGTACTTTACACATAAGAGCTGGCTTAAAAGGATCGGGGTCGTGATCCTGGCCGTCCCAATTGCGATATTTGTTAATGTTATGAGGGTCGTTATAACAGGGGCTCTTGCGCATTTTATCGACCCTGAGTTGGCTACCGGTTTCTTCCACGAGTTCTCAGGCTTCTTGATGTTCGGTGTGGCCATGGCCATGCTTATAGCCGTTAACTTTGCTGTTTTCAGGTTTATGCGACCTTCAAAGAAGAGCAAACCAAGTACTGATGCTACGGGGGATAGGTAGAGCTTATGAAGAATAAATTTAGACTTGTAATCGTTGCGCTGCTGATGATAGGGGCGAGTATCTATATAAATGTAGTCTTATCTCACGGAGAGATTATACCTATCACAAAGTCTCTTTCAACCTTGCCGAAGGTGATAGGTGAGTGGAAAAAAGGACGTAATCATATTCTTGATGAAAAGACACTGGATATCCTCAGGGTAGATGATTATGTTATGACCAGGTACACACACGCGGACGACGGGCGGACGGTTTTATTCTATACCGGTTATTTTAAGAGCCAGCGCGAGGGGCAAATCGTTCATTCCCCCAAGCACTGCCTGCCCGGCTCTGGTTGGAGGCCTATCGCGACCGAGGTTATATCCATTGATATTCCTGGGCTTGCCAATAGTCCTATTATGGCCACAAGGATAATAACCCAGAAGGGCGATGAAAAAGAACTTGTTATTTACTGGTATCAGGTAGGCCCTGATTATGTCGCCGGTGAGTATGGTCAGAAGTTTCTATTGATATGGAACTCTATCCGTTATAACAGGAGTGACGGTTCTCTCATTCGATTCAGCGTTCCTGTGGTTAATGGCAGTGTCGAGGAGACTCAGCAGATGGCAGAGGGCTTTATAAGGGAGATGGTCCCAGTGCTAAGGGGGTATCTGCCGGTTTGACGATTTTTATGACATATGGCTCGCTCTTTGGTGCTGTTGCGAGTCTGGTCCTGGCTTTCTTTGTAGTCTTCAGGAGTGCCAGGGGCTATGCCAATATGAGCTTTTTTGCTATTCTATGCCTGCTTGCCGTAGTGCAGCTCGCAGGTTTTATGTCTAGCCAGATCTTGCCGTATGCGACCTCTTTATTCTGGCTGCGTATCTCGATGATGGCTGAGATATGGCTGCCGGTGCCGCTCTTGATCTTCTCGCTGACCTTTGCCAGAACAGGCCGTGAGGCTCTGGTGCGTTTTAAGCTGGTTGTCTTCGGGCTGGTCGTCGTGACCTCTGTTTTCTTTATTATATTTATCGTTAGTCATGAGCTTTTTGTCTCTACCGCGAGCGTCTATAGCGAACTGCTGATGCTTGGCAGGGTTGGCTATATCTATTTTCTAGTCTTCTTTTTGACCCTTATCTTTGTGATCATAAATCTGGAGCATACCCTGCGAGCATCATCCGGGGTATCTCGGTGGAAGATAAAATACCTTATAATTGGGCTTGGGATTATCTCGGCCTTTTACCTGTATTATACAAGCCATACGTTGTTTTACCGTGTTGTTGATCCAGGCCTTATGCCTGTGAAGGGTACAATAACGCTTATAGCATGTCTGCTGATGGCTCTATCGCTTGTGCGCAACAGGCTGATGGATATTAATGTTGTGGTGTCACGCTATATTATCTACAACTCGGTCTCGCTCTTTGTAGTTGCTGCTTACTTATTAGCCATGGGTGTTATCGGTGAGGGTATAAAACATTTTGGCGGAGACTTTGTCCAGTATCTATACCTGCTCTTTATCTTTGTTGCAATAGCCGGCCTTGTTGTCTTGCTTATGTCCGATAAACTCAGGCGCAGTCTTAAGGTCTCGATAGATAAACATTTCTACAGGGATAAATTTGATTATAGAGCTCAGTGGCTCAAGCTTACTCAGGAGTTAAGTTCTATCGATAATATAGCCGGGCTGCATATGGCTATATTACAGTCTCTGCGCGATACCGGAGGTTCAAATAACGCCACATTATGGCTCTATGATATAGATGAAAATCTATTTAATCCTGTCGAGACCTATGGCGTAACTCTTAAAAAAAGTTATCTAATAAATGGGCAGGCCGAGCTTGTTGATCAACTACGTGATAAAGAATGGATCATTAATCTTAAGGAGTTCGGTGATAGTGGGCAGGCCCACTATATTGGCAAAGACAATGCCGCTATCTTTGATGAGATAAAGGCCGCGTTGCTTGTCCCTCTGAAAAGCGGTGAAGAGTTCCTTGGCTTCGTAGCCCTTGGTGAGCGAATAGTCGGGGACGTCTATAACTATGAGGACTATGATATACTTAAGACAATGGCCCGCCAAGCTGCCTCCAGTATCCTTAATCTAAAGCAGAGCGAGGAGCTTGCGCATTCAAGGGAGATGGAGGCCTTTAATAAGATCTCGTCTTTTATAATGCACGATCTTAAAAACCTTACTCATACCTTGTCGTTGGTATCGCAGAACGCCGCTGCCAATATGGATAACCCGGAGTTTCGCGAGGATGCGATAACGACGATAGAGGATACAGTTGCGAAGATGAAGAAACTCATGGCCAGGCTATCGACGATGCCAAAGACGGCTGAGACCATTGAGCTACGAAAGAAAGAGGTTGATCCGAATGCGATAGTTCAGAAGACCATAGATGGTTTTTATGTTAACGGGCTAAGAAGTATCAATCTGATTAAAGAACTCGCGCCGCTGCCAAAGATCTTGATGGACCCCGATGAGATACAGAAGGTTCTGCATAATATGCTGATAAATGCCGCCGAGGTCTTGGAAGGCCACGGAAGTATAAAGGTGCGGACAGCGTTGGTTACCGACTTTATAAATATCTCGGTAGAGGACGACGGCCCGGGGATGAGTCGCGAGTTTATTTCGCGCTCTCTTTTTAAGCCCTTTATGACTACAAAAAAAATGGGAATAGGTATCGGGCTTTTTCAGAGCAAGGCGATAGTCGAGGCCCATGAAGGAACAATCGAGGTAGAGAGCGAGGAAGGAAAGGGGGCCGTCTTTACGGTGGTCTTGCCATGCACCTAGTGAGGACTATGCCCGGGAGAGGTAAATGACAAAACAAGTGTTGATGATAGTTGAAGATGATCTGTCTATAAGAAAACAGATGAAGTGGGCTCTGGCCGCTGACTACGAGGTTATAACCGTAGGCGACCGTAAAGAGGCCCTTGATGCCGCCGTTAAGGGTGCTCAGGTCGTTACCCTGGACCTTGGCCTGCCCCCTGATGCCGACGGGGCTGGAGAGGGACTATTATGCCTGAAGGAGTTGCTGAGAATTGATCCATATCTTAAGGTGATCATTATTACCGGCAATACAGATAAGGCCAATGCCCATGAGGGTATCTCAAGCGGAGCTTACGACTATATGTCCAAGCCCGTTGATATGGATGAGCTAAGGATAGTGCTTAAAAGGGCCTTTCACGTAGCTGAGATAGAGCGAGAAAATAAAGAGCTTAAGGGTAAGGCCGGGATAGATGCTGTCTTTGAGGATATCCTTGGCACTAGCAGCTCTATGCAGGAGATATTCTCCCTTATCTCAAAGGTAGCTCCGACCGATGTGCCGGTTCTGATAACAGGTGAGAGTGGTACGGGTAAAGAACTCGTGGCCCGTGCCATACACAGGAGAAGCTCGCGTAAGGACGAACCCTTTATTGCGATCAACTGCGGGGCGATACCCGAGAACCTGCTTGAATCCGAGCTATTTGGCCATGAAAAAGGGGCGTTTACCGGTGCTCACGCACTGAAGTTAGGCAAGGTAGAGCTTGCCAATAAAGGTACTATATTCTTTGATGAGGTCGGCGAGTTGCCGTTGCAGCTACAGGTAAAGCTCCTGCGTTTTCTGCAAGAGCAGGAGATTGAGCGTATCGGAGGAAAGAAGACAATAAAGGTCGATGTCAGGGTATTGGCCGCTACAAACAGAGACCTGGAACAATGCATCGCCGACGGCTCTTTTAGAGAAGATATGTATTATAGGTTGTCCCTTATACATACAAAGATTCCACCACTAAGGAAACGTAAAGATGATGTTATGCTCTGTGCCATGGCTTTTCTCCAGCGGTTTGCGAAAGAGCAGGAAAAGAGCTTTAAAGGTTTTACTACCGCAGCCGTCGATGCGATAGGAGGTTATAGTTGGCCAGGCAATGTGCGTGAGCTGGAAAATAGAATAAAAAGGGCCGTAATCATGGCCGAGGGCAAGAGGATAACCGAGCAGGATCTCTCTATTAGTCTTGGTGGTGACGAGGAGGCCGGTACTGATGAAATTGTTACACTAAAGGATAACAGAGAGATCGCCGAGAAGGAATTTATAGGTCGTGCACTCTTGCGTCACAGTGGCAATATCAGTCGAACCGCAACAGAGCTGGGTGTCAGCCGCCCAACCCTTTATGACCTTATGAAGAAGCACGGTTTTGGAAATTTGGAGTAAAAAAGTGTCGGTTTTTTTTACACAAAAATTAATTGAGATTTTTTAATTTTTTCACCTGACAATTAGTTAATAAAAACAGCTACTTTAATCGACCCATATAGTCATTCAGAATTGGCATGTGAATTGCAATAGCAATAGATAGTATAGTGAATAGAGAGTAGTATGTTAACCAGAAAATTGAAAAAACTCTAAAGCCTTTGCTGTTAGCTTCCGATAATGGTATTATAGGGTGAATAAATGACTGGAGGCCGTAGGCAACGTGTCAAAGTTAACCAGATTATGTCCGAGTTGCAGAAAGGTTTTTTACGCTACTAGCGATAAAGATACTCATACCTGTCCTAACTGTGGATATTCATTTGTAAAAAAGAGATCCTTCCAGAGGATTCCCAGAATAGTAGAGTGCGCCTTTATATATAAAGGTGTTAGGTATCCAGCCCTTACAAAGAATGTCTCAGATAGCGGTGTCTGTATTGAGTATAGTTTTGCAGACGAACATGTGCCGCAGGATGCAATACTTGGTTTCTTCAGCCGTCCTCTAGATATAGAGACTCCAGCCCAGATGGTCTGGGTAAAGGATCTCGAACGAGGCAAGACAGTAGCCGGTCTTAAGTTCTTAAAGACCGAGACCCCTGAATAGTCCTAAAGGGCTGAATAGTCCTAAAGAGCAAGGTGTTTTCACCCAAGCCCTCCCAAGAGCCTTACCATTTGTAATCTATATGGCCTTTATCGCCTTGGAGCAGGGGATAGGGGCGTTATCAGGGACTTTTCCATTTTTAGCCTCATTCTCTACATATGATCATCTGGTCTTTTATCCTATAAAGACCATCCTTATAGCAATCATCCTTATAATTTTGTGGCGACGTTACGATGAACTTCGCGGTACTTCTTGGTTTGCGCCAAAGGACTTGGTGGCTGCGATAATAACCGGGGTAATCGTATTTGTTATATGGATCAATCTGGATCTGCCATATATAAGGATGGGCGAGGGGGCCTCGGGCTTTAACCCCTACGAGCTGGAATACGGCGGCGCGGTTGTTATGGGCATAATTGCCTTCAGACTCTTTGGCGCGTCTATTATAGTACCGATCTTTGAAGAGCTCTTCTGGAGGTCTTTTATTATGAGATATCTGGTAGACGCCAATATAAGTAAGGTCGCTCTCGGTGCATTTACCGCCTTCTCCTTTATAGGTACGGCTATTCTTTTCGGTCTGGAGCACCATCTGTGGCTCGCAGGCATTATAGCGGGCCTTATCTACGGAGGCCTGCTCTGCTATACAAAAAACCTCAA
>CAZUFI010000075.1:0-5425 GCA_964618745.1 uncultured Thermodesulfobacteriota bacterium
CCTTTTTTTTAAATTGACAGAGACCTTCTTATTTGAGAAGATTTTAAATTAACGCAATTCGTATCTATCCGTCTCTGACGGCCTGCATTACATATTGCCCTCGTAGCTCAGTAGGATAGAGCGCTGGATTCCTAATCCAGGTGCCAGAGGTTCGAATCCTCTCGAGGGCACCACTTTAAAACCCTTGATATGACTGTAGATACAGCCGTATCAAGGGTTTTCCTTGTTTCAGGAGTTTCTTGACAGATTCCAAGCAATACTCCGTAATACCCTGTAGTTTACATTAACGAGGCACAATATAGGCACAATGCTATGGCTCATATTTACAAGCGTGGAAAATACTACTGGATAAAGTATTCGCAGAGAGGCAAGTCGGTTCAGAAGTCCCTCGGGATAACCACCAAGCCGCCGAGCTTTGAGGGCAGGCTCCTCGTCACTTGGCCACCAAACCTTACGTCATAGGCCTGACTCAATACTGTTTGGATATTTACATCTTCTTAACGACCGTTGTCTTGCTGACTCCGGGCATGAGGTATCTTTTGCGGCTGAGTCTGTAGAGGACTTCGGCGGTCGTTGTCGAGAACGCGCTTGTAAGGCGTGCTGCGAACTTAGGCGGGGCGGTAGCACCTCCGATCAGGGTCTTTGGACGTTTAAAGCCTGCCTTCACAAGGATCTTTGCAATCGTCTCGGGCGAGAAGTCGCAGAGGTGAAAGGGCGGATCAAAGAGGTTGTTCTTTATCTTCATTGGTTTTAGAAGTTTTACTATCGGGGTCGTATGCGGGACGCGCAGGAGCAGAACGCCGCCGGGCTTTAAGAGTTTCCTTATGGTTCTAAGTGTTGAGAGCGGGTCGGGCAGGTGCTCCAGGACATAGAACATCGTTATTGCGTCATAGCTGTTCTTCTCTTTTATATCTTCGGGCAAGGCGAGCTCTGCCTTCTGCCCCCGCTCTTTTGCAAATGCGACACATTCTTCTGACAGGTCGATGCCTCTGGCATTCCATCCGTGTTTTGCCGCCTCTTCCATAAAAAAACCATAGCCACAGCCGATATCGAGGAGCCTGCCTTTCTGCGGACAGAGCTTATCAAGGAGGTCTGCCGATTTTGTAAAGACCTTCTGCATATAGGGCTTCCAGAGCAGCGGGTCGCCGATGCGGTTGCGGTGGTAATCAGTGTAAAAGTCCTTCATCGCAGTGGCCTTTGGTCTGGGGTTGACGTAGACAAAGCCGCAGAGGTTGCACTCGACGACCTTAAAGGAGTTCTGCTCGGCGATAAAAGAGGTATCCGACTTGCCGCAGAGGTTGCAGGTGGTCGGGAAGGTTTTTGTCTGTGTTTTTGTCTTCATTGATTTGTTATTTCCTTATCTGAGAAGGGCGTCGCAGCGGCCTAAGGCCGTTTATCTCTTGCCTTGGACGGGTTACGAGCTTTTCTTAGTAGTTTTATAAACCTTACGGTATCCATAGTCCTGTTGATAGATGATGATGCGCCGTTGTATATAGTCCGTACCGGGACCGAGGATATATTAAAGCCGGCCATTGCTGCCTTTATAAGTATCTCCGACTCTGTGTCGTAGTGCGAGGTCTCAAGCGTTAGCTTGTTTACCACACGGCAGCTTATCGCCCTGAAGCCGCACTGGGTATCCGGGACGGACTGCCCTATCATCGAGGAGATCAGGCGTGACATAAACCTGTTTGCCATGAGCCTCATAAAGGGCATCTTTTGCGTGTCACTCATGCGCGAGCCGATTATCATATCGGTTCCATTTGCCTGCATCTTATCGGTAAAGAGCGGTATCTCCCGGTGATCGTGCTGCCCGTCTCCGTCCATCGTTATTATCCATTCGTAGTTGTTCTCTAGTGCGTATCGAAAACCTGTCTTGAGTGCTCCGCCCTTGCCGGTATGAGGCTGCCTTATGGCCGTAACGTCCAGTTTTTTGAGAACTTCACCTGTGGAGTCGGTAGAGCCGTCGTCGATGACCAGAACGTCACTGGTTAATCTGAGCGCGCCCTCTACGACCGAGCTCAGGTTTTCTGCCTCGTTAAAGACGGGTATTATGACCAGATATTTCATCGATTTTATGGGTTATCCTTATATATCTTGACTGAGCGCCATCGTTAGTTCGCATTTTAAAACTTCTTTCGCTCCGATAGTTGCCTTTGCCGAGAATCGGGCCATTGTCTCGAATGCGATGATCGTCTCCGCGTGAAGTCGCAGGGTCTCGCCAACGCGCGCGCCTCTTTTAAGGTGAAGCTCGTTTATGCCCACCAGGTACGCCCCCCCGGGGCAGTCGCTGCGTCCGTTTGCCATTACAAGCCCGGAGAGCTGCGCCAGGGCCTCTGCTATAAGGAGTGCCGGGAGTGCGGAGCCCGTGGTGCCATCTACTTCGTGAAAAAAATCACCGGCACTAATAGCCTTAATACCGATAGCACTCGTTTTATTTATCTCAATTAGTCTGTCTAAAAACCTGAAGGGGTAGGCATGCGGAAGAAGCGTAAGCGTCTCTTCGAGCGTTTTTTCGGTACGTCCTGCATTCATTCGTATAAACCCTCGAGCTGGCTAAGGTTTGCTGGTGAGCGGAGCTTCTACCCTGCTTCGTTCTCCACAAATTCGGCTACTGTGTTCACAGAGATAAGGATCTTCTCTGCTTTGTCTTTGTTGTCTATTACGCAGCCAAATTCCTTTTGCAGGCCTACTACTATTTCCAGCGCATCGATGGAGTCGAATGAGAGCCTGCCCGGGCCAAAGAGCGGTTCGTCGTCTGTGATCTCTTCCGGTTTTATTGTGAGTTTGAGTCTTGTCGCTAGCATCTCTTTTATCTTTGTCTTTGTCTCTTCTGAACTCATTTTTCCTCTGTAGTATGGTAGTTAATTAAGGCAGTCCGCCGCTTACGACGATAGTCTCGCCGGTGATATAGGAGGCCTCTGGGGAGGCGAGGAACCTTACTACCCCTGCGACCTCTTCCGGGCGGCCAAACCTTCCAAGCGGTATAAGCTCTTTAAGCCGCTCCTGCTCGCTCTGCGGCATTTCAGAGAGCATATCGGTAGAGACTGCGCCCGGTGCCACGCAGTTTACAAGTATCCCGAAGGGGGCAAGCTCCTTTGCAAGCGAGCGTGTAAAGGCGATGAGCCCGCCCTTGGTCGCTGAGTAAGGCGAGGCTCCTGCAAGCCCGGTTACGCCGCTTAGAGACGAGATATTTATTATAACCCCGCTCTTTCGGTCGAACATATGTCTGGTGACGTTTTTGCAAAGGTGAAAGACGCCCTTCAGGTTGATATCTATCAGGTCATCCCAATCGGCCTCGCTGTGGAGCATCAGCATTGCGTTCCTGGTGATGCCTGCGTTATTTATAAGGACGTCTATTCTTTTATGGCGTGCTATGACCTCATCTATTAATCTTTTAGCGTCCTCTGACTTGGAAATATCGGCCTTTATAGAGAATGCTTCTCCGCCGCTGTCTGTAATCTCATTAATCAGCTCTTCTGCCGCTGTTTTACCTGAATTATAGTTGACGGCAACGATATCACCGCTTGCCGCGAAGAGGCGCGATACCGCCGCTCCGATGCCCCGGCTACCGCCTGTAACGATCACTATGCGTCTTTTATCTTCCTTTACTACTGCTTCGGTCATAGGTTGCGCTTATAACACAGGAGCCTCTGTAAATCAATTTATATAAGGGGCTTCTGGGTGTTGCCAGAGCTTTTGTTTTTATAATTCAACGGGTTACTTGAGAGGCGTCTTTCTATCTTCTCCAGATGCCCTCTGTGCGGCTTACCTTGTTGTTATCCGCGTTAAATTGCACGCCGATGTTCTTGCCAAAGCGTCTTCTTTTATAGACCCATAGGTTTGTTTTCATTATATCGCCATAGGTCATGAGGTTTGTGTTCCTGCCGTCTGCGTTGGCCGGCGGCCCCATTGCTATATAGACCTGCTTTTTGGTCATCCCAGTATTTGCCAGCGCGTCCTTGATCTCTTTTTTTACAGAAGATGGAAAGTTCTTTATTGAGGTTCTGCGCTTTAATACGAATTTTTTGAGGTACTGCTCTCCTGAGGCCCCGAGGATGAGAGTATATTCTTTGTTTGTCTTCGGGTCTCTAAGTTGTGCTTTTTTGCCGCCGTTGTAGCTGACCTCCAGCTTCCTGCCAACTGGAATTATATCGAGGGTTGACTGCCAGTTGACCCATGAAATAAGTGAGCCCTTTACTACCTTCAGGTTGCAGCGGGCAAAGTAGGTCTCACTGCTTAGCCCTTGTGCAGGAGTGAACAAAACAGCAAGGAATACTATAAGGCTTGCGAACAGTATTTTTCTCATAATCAGGTCTCCTTCAGTCCGTTTTAGACTGGTTGCCACAGTACTTGGGTTTAGTGGAAGATACAAATGTAACATGGTGCGGTTTTTGGGTCAACTTATTGTTTTGTTGGAGGTTTCGCGCTTAGATAAACGCCTTGCTAAGGGATTGCCTCTATGTTATAAATTACGTGTTGAATAGGGGGGGCATCAATGTCGGCGAAGAACCTCAGTGAGAAGAGGCATATACTTGGAAGACCACTTGTCTATGATATTGGTATCTGGGGTATAGGTTATCTTCCAAAGGGCCTTGCCTATGCAGTCGCCG
This sequence comes from uncultured Thermodesulfobacteriota bacterium, assembly GCA_964618745.1. Classification (GTDB taxonomy): domain Bacteria; phylum Desulfobacterota; class GWC2-55-46; order GWC2-55-46; family DRQE01; genus JAJRSM01. Next base: position 4,611 of record CAZUFI010000075.1, read on the forward strand.
AGAGGATAGGGGAGTTAAGTTATTTTTTTTACAAAAAAGCCCGTCGGAATATTCAGGATAACCTCAGCCATGTGCTCCCTGAGGCCACACCCGGGAAACTCACCTCGCTTGCTTTAAGCACCTTCAGGAATTATTCAAAGTACCTTGTCGATTACGGACGTTTTAATAACCTTTGTATTGATACGCTCTTTAAAGAGGTCGTGCATGTAGACGGAACTAAAAATATAGACGAGGCCCTAGCGCGCGGCAAGGGGCTAATTATGCTTACGGCACACCTTGGTAACTGGGAGCTTGGGGGGATATTCTTTGGCCGTCAGGATATAAAGATAAATGTCCTCACTGCCAGTGATGACGTTGCCGAGCTCGATGAAATACGTAATAGATACAGGAAGTTCCATAATATAAATACAATAGTCCTTGGGGATTCTCCCTTTGATATCCTTGAGGTCTTAAATGCGCTCAGGCGCAACGAGATAGTAGCTATGCTTGTAGATAGGGGGGGTATGGATGGGCCGACCGTGCCTTTTTTTGGCAAGTCCGTGACCTTTCCTGAAGGCCCTATTCTGCTTGCCAAGGAGACGGGAGCGCCGATCATACCGGGCTTTGTCTTAAGGGAGAAAGACGGTTATAGGGCGGTGGCCGAGAGCCCTATCTATTATGATGAACTTGCCGGGGCTTCGCAGAGAGGTAATGAGATGATAGCCAGGACCGTGCTTGAGGTATTTGAGCGTTACATACGCAAATATCCTGACCAGTGGTATAATTTTGTGCCTTTTTAGCTTGTCCAGACCTTAACTTTGCCTGAGCCGGGTCAC
>CAZUFI010000075.1:5525-7798 GCA_964618745.1 uncultured Thermodesulfobacteriota bacterium
ATAATGGAGCGTGTTTATGAGCATCAGCAACTTGAGAGTTAAACCTTTTGATTCTACCGGCGGCCTTGATCCAGCGGTCGCACCAAGCGGTACCTATACGCATACGGGCTCCCTTACCCCACCGATAAGCACCGCTCTTCCGAAGACCGTACAGTCCGTATGCCCGGAGTGTTTGAAGGTCATTGATTGCCGCCACTTTGTAGAGGACGGCAAGGTCATGGGCGAGAAAGAGTGCTCGGAGCACGGCCTATTCAGAGATATAATCTTCTCCGATGCAAAGCTCTTTCTTGATATGGAGCGTTGGCACTTTGGCGACGGCAAGGGCTTTATGAATCCTCAGGTAAAAGGGGCGACCAAATGTCCGAGTGCCTGCGGTATCTGCAATATGCACGCCACACATACCTCGGTCTCTAATATAGACCTGACGGCAAAGTGCAACCTTTCTTGTAATGTCTGCTTTGCCGATGCCAATAAAAACCGTTATGAGCCGGAGTACGCGGATATAGTAAAGATGCTTGAGAGGCTCAGGGCGCAGCAGCCCGCCCCGGGGGCATCCGTTCAGTATACGGGCGGCGAGCCGACGGTGCATCCGAGGTTTCTGGATATAGTAAGGAAGACCAAGGAGCTTGGCTTTACCCATATACAGGTTGCTACCAACGGGATAAAGCTCGCCGACCCGGAGTTCGCGATCAAGGCCCGTGAGGCAGGGCTTCAGTATATATACCTCCAGATGGACGGCGTAGACGATGATGTATTTAAGAAGATACGTGGCAGGGAGCTCTTGCAGGTAAAGCTCGATCTGCTTGAGTCGGCCAGAAAGGCCGGGCTTCGAGTTATATTTGTGCCGACGATAATCAAGGGCCTTAATGACGATCAGATAGGGCCTCTCATAAAACTCGCCTTTGATAACCTCGATATCGTAACCGGCATCTCTATCCAGCCGATGGTCTTTACCGGGCGTTACCCTGAAAAAGAACGTCTTGAAAAGCGTTATACGCTCGCCGATATGATAACCGATGTAGGTGAGCAGAGCGGCTTTACCGATAAGTATAAGGACTGGTTTCCGCTAAGCTCTGCCGTGCCTTTTGTAAAGCTCGCTAAGGCACTTACGGGCCGTGAGATGGCCGGTCATACCTGCCACCATCATTGTGTGATGGGCACTCTGCTCTTTGTCGATAAAGACAAGAACGCCGTGCCGGCCACGCGCTTTCTTGATTACTATAACCTGCTCCTGGATATAGACGCCATGGCAGAGAAGACCGGTAAGACGCGCTTTAAGTTATTCTCCGATCTTAAGCTTCTGGGGATAATGAAGAAACACTTTAATAAAGACGCTGCGCCAGCCGGGCTGAGCTTTAAGAAGTTCCTAAAGACGCTTGACGGATATTCGGATAAGAAATATTCTTGGGACTCCGAGCACAAAGAGCATACCTACAAGACCTTTTTTATTCTGGGCATGCACTTTATGGATAAGTATAACTACGATCTGGAACGTGTTAAGAGGTGTGCGATACATTACACTGCCTCCGACGGTCTTATCTATCCTTTCTGCACATATAATTCGGGCCATAACTTTCGCAACAGGGTTGAGGCGGCCTACCTTGAAGGGAAGCGGGCAGAGTAGGCGGCTATGATGGTGCGAGTTTTTTTACAGTTCAAGACGGCTCATGGCCTTTTCAAGGCCGGTTGCAGTGCTGCGATTTTATTACTGGTTTTTTTATCGTCTTCGGTTTTTGCAGTTGGGGATCTGCCCGGGCGTTTGCTTGGCGAGGTAGAGTCCCGGGCGGTTATAGAGGTGCTTAGTACGCAGCATGCCGGTATAGAGACATTATCTGCCGTTACGTTGCAGAGAAGGACGAGCCCATTACTAGCAGAAGAGATAGTAACAGAGGGAGTGATAGTTCTTAAAAAACCAAACCTTTTGCGCTGGGATATAGAACAGCCTTCAAGGCTTGTTATAGCTGTGGACGGTACGGCGATGTGGATCTACCATCCCGATAAAAAAGAGGCCGAGAAGAGGGTCTTGAGCGATGACGTGGTAGCTCGCTATGCCATGGAGTTCTTCTCTTCTACGATGAACCTTTCTATTGAGCGGCTCTCCAAGCGTTTCTTTGTAGAGATCTATAAAGGGGAGGGCGGTGAGTCCAAGACCGGCAGCAGTATTATCTTAAAGCTCAGGCCACGCTCGAAGATGGCGGCGCGCCATCTGGATAGTATAGCTATCTGGTACAGGGAAAAAGACGGATCTCCCGAGCGGATGACGCTCAGGAGCA
>CAZUFI010000076.1:0-3117 GCA_964618745.1 uncultured Thermodesulfobacteriota bacterium
TACGCCCCGAGCTATCTAAAAAAGACCGCCTTGAAAAGATAGCCGCTACAATGCAGCTGGTTGGCCTAACCCCTGATATGGCAAAGCGGTATCCGCATGAATTCTCCGGCGGGCAACGCCAGCGCGTAGGCATTGCGCGAGTCCTTGCCGTAGAGCCGGCCTTTATTATCTGCGACGAGGCAACAAGCGCACTCGACGTATCGGTACAGGCCCAGATCCTGAACCTCCTGAAATCCATCCAGAAAGAACTCGGCATTTCATTATTATTCATAACCCACGACCTCGGTGTCGTCGAGTATATCGCCGACGAGGTCTGCGTAATGCACAAAGGCCGGATAGTCGAACGAGGAACCGTCGATCAAATCTTCAATGCACCTAAAGATGACTATACAAAAAAACTCTTAGCGGCGGTGCCGAAGATAGGGTAGCAACTAGAGTAACAACAATGGCAAAGTCTGACCCAAAAAATCGGAGCAATCATGGACAAAAAAGAAGAAGATAAATACAAACGAGTCTTAAATAGACTCTTAAACGAGACTAGAGATGGATGGTTTGAATGGCGTTCTTTATTTGCCATTAATTCTATTCAACATCCATTCCCAGAATCAAGCTTCTTTGAAATCGCCCATTCTGCTCTTTATAATTGTGCCCTAGCACATTTAATGAAAATTTTAGATAAGCACAAACACAGTTCTACTTTTTGGTATATATACAAGCTTAAGAAAATAGAAATAGATGCCAACCTAGCAAATAAAAAAAGGATTGAGCATCTTGAAGACTTATCAACTAATGATAAATTAAAACATATACGAGATAAGACTCATTTTCATATCGATAGCAATGCTGTACTTGCCACTAAAGATGTTTGGCGTAAGGCCGATATTACACTAAATGATATTATGACAGCCTTTGTTATGCTAATTGCCATATTACAACCATTACACAAAGAAATATACGATGAGCACTTTCCAATGGAATATAATGAAGATGAAGTAAGGCATCTTGCTAAAAAAGCTTTAGAGTACAAAAGTGAAAGTCGGCCTACACTAGATACCATCTTGTCTGGGCACGAACACAGTGAGAAGACATAACACTTTCTGAGAGTTTGTATTGTATTTAAAAACCCTGGGGGTATGTGGTCGTATGCAGGGCCAAAAGAATTTGCGTCACAGGTGTGCCGCAACGCAGTTGCTATCCTAACCACAGACCGAGCGTAAGCAGAAGCCCTGTTATTAGATGAAGTCTTATTGTGTCGAGGTTTGCGGGACGCAGCTCACGGCTGGCGTAATGGCGGTAGAGAACCCGGATAGCACGGCAGGTGAAAAAAATCCCGATAAAAGATAAAAGCGACAAAAGAGGAAAGATGCCTGAGTAGACGAGAATAAAGATAGAGAAAAAAGCAGCAGTAAGAAGCAAGACATAACCAATACGCGCGCGCCGCTGCCCTAGACAGACAATAAGCGTATTTTTACCCGCCGCCTTATCCGCATCGTAATCAGGGAATTCATTGATATAGATAATCGCCGTAACAAGCAGGCCAACTGGAATCCCTGCTAAAAAGGCCGTCCATTCCAGAGTCCCGGTCTGGATAAGGGTACTGCCGACTACCATTAGCGGCCCCATATTCAGCCCTATCAAAAACTCGCCCAGCCCCCTCTTAGCTACAAAACGCAAGGGCGGCGCGGTATAAAAGATCCCAGCCACCAGCCCCTCAAGCCCCAGATACAAGACCGATAGGCCAGCCCTTAACAACAACGGGATCGCAGTAAGAATACTAAAGACAAAAGCAAGAACCGAGACCATCAGCATGGCGCGAGCCGAGATAAGGCCGCTCTGGATAGCACGGCTGCCGCCGGTAAAAGGTGCTATATAGCTCTCGTTAGTAACGTCTGCGCCGCTCTTGTGATCAAAATAATCATTCAGGGTATTAGTGCCGATATGCAAAAAGGCCACGGCGAGCAGAGTAAGGGAGAGCCACGCAAGACTCACCTCGTAACCAAGACGATGCGCCATCGCGGCCCCTAGCAGAACCGGCACAAGGCTCGCCGTAAGAAATGGCAGGCGAGTAACCCTGCACCAGAACTTAAAGGTACTACGATGGCGAGCAGTCCCAGACAGAGCACTATCCTCAGAGACAGATCTCATTTATCACATTTCCTCAGTTAGGTTTCCTCAGTTTTTTGTCTTTGTCTTCATAAACCACATCTGGTAGAGACTCATAAAAGACTGGAAGGCAAAGCTCAGGGCCATCAGGGCCCCGCCGATCTGGACCGTATAGGCAAAGACATAGGCGTATTTGGTAAACCACCACGAACCTATATCCACAAATATAGCAGCGAAAGGAAGGATAACCGCTATGCGCTTAACTAGAGGCGGCAAATCGGTAAGCAGAAATATTCTACCAAGGAGGTAGAATATAATAGACATACCAAAGAGATGAATATGAGAGGACCTGACGAGCGCGCCTATGCTCTGGCCCGTATCGACCTGGACATACTTCTTAACATTGGAATAACCCGTAAGGTTAACATGGGCCATAAAGCCGTCGGGGTTATGACAACCAACGCACTTTGCCGAGAGTATCGGTTCTATTTCATCATTAAAAGCAGGCTCCTTTGCGCCCCGATGAATCCATGAGACGATACTCATAAGCTCTTCAGGAGAGACGTACGCGTTCATGCCGCCGGTAAGTGCGGCCTCTAGCTTTGTACCGCTGCGGTTGCCATGATACTTAATGATAATATCCTCGACCGACAACCCCGGCTTTGCGTCTTTCTTTGAGACGGTATAAAATATCAAAAAGGTCGCAAAAAGATAGCCTATACCAAGGATAAGAATAAATGAGGTATGCAGCAGTTTTTCGGAGACCGAACAATTGGAAAATCTTTTCTCAGGCATATCTCTCCTTGGTGGCGCAGGGCTTAGGCCCTAAAACCTTACTTTAAACAAACTCAAAGTTCTTTAGATCAATCCTGCATCTATTATATAATTCTCTATCTTTAGCAAAGGAGGAATAAAGGCATAAAGGACGCACCAAGATGCCAGAGCAAATAAAGATTGCTTCGTCGCTACGGATCTACGATCCTGCGCTCCTCGCAAAGACAAACAAAACAATAC
>CAZUFI010000076.1:3217-4578 GCA_964618745.1 uncultured Thermodesulfobacteriota bacterium
TACGCAGTTATCTACAGCCCGTCCACGATCTTCTTTAAGAGCTTCCTTACCTCACCCGCGACCTCGCAGATACCGGCATTATCAACCGAGCCAATCGAGACCGTCGGATCGACCGCCGTTACGGTAGAGCCGCCACCGTCATTTTCATATACAATGATATTGCACGGCATAAAGACGCCTATATCTAGCTCAGCGGTCAGGGCCTTATAGGCATACTGCGGATTACACGCGCCAAGGATTACATACCTTCTAAAATCCTTATCAAGCTTTTTCTTAAGCGTTGCCTTAACGTCAATCTCTGATAAGACACCAAAACCCTCTGGCGTCAATGCGGCCTTTACACGCTCTATCGCCTCTTCGTAATCACAGTCCAATACCCTTGAAATCCCAAGATTACTCATATCAATAATCCCTCACATTTTATAGGTGCAGTTAAATAAAAAACCCCGAGGCCTATTACAGCTCCGGGGTGTTAAACTCAATCAAAAGACCGCCCAATGCGACTGAGGCTATTAACCAGAGCCGAGTTTTATTAGCTATCTTTATCTGCGACATGTACGTCACCAATTGCTATCTCTCTAAGGGCCGTGACGACCTCTTTGTTCTCTGATTCAACAAGCCTTGGCGCACCCTTTAGAAGCTGGCGAGCTCGGCTTGCAGCCAAATGCACTAGCGTAAACCTGCTTGGTTCCTGCTTTAAACAATCCTCAACGGTAATTCTTGCCATCTCTAAAAACCCTCCCTCTTAATCAATACTTATCTGGAAAAGACTTAGGACATCCTCTGCTACCTGAGCCCTTTTTGCTCTTTCTGCGGTCACTATCGCTTTGAATTTATCAAACGACTCACTTAGTCTATCATTAATTATCACATAATCATAGTCTTTTGCAGACTTCATCTCATCACGTGCTATATTTAACCTGGCTGCCAGCTCCTCTTCCTTTAGATCTCCTCTGGCATCAAGCCGCTTGGCACAGGCATCCATAGAAGGCGGCAAGACAAAGATATAGATCCCGTCTTTACGCGCCTCCATAAGCTGCGCAGCCCCTTGCACATCTATATCCAACAGAACGTCCACCCCGTCCTTAAGCAGTTTTTCAATATCTCTGGCCGCCGTGCCATAGCACTTACCATGCACTCCGGCGTGTTCCAGAAATTCACCTTTACAAACCATATCATCAAAAGATTTTTGATCGATAAAGCAGTACTCGACACCATCAACCTCTCCGGCACGCGGAGCTCTGGTGGTATAAGAGACAGAAAAGCTCATCCTGTCAAAGCACGCCAAAACCTCGTTACAGAGCGTACTCTTACCGGCTCCCGAAGGCCCAGAGGCGACAAACAACTTTCCTCTTCTCTGT
>CAZUFI010000076.1:4678-7788 GCA_964618745.1 uncultured Thermodesulfobacteriota bacterium
TTTCCTCTTCTCTGTGCTTTTTTATTATCTATCTTCTCCGACATACTGAGAACTCCCTTGCTGGTACTACTCTATATTCTGAACCTGCTCACGAACCTTATCAAGCTCGCCTTTTACCTCAACCACGGCACGCGTTATATCGACCTCATGGCTCTTCGAGCCAATCGTATTTGCCTCTCTAAGCATCTCCTGACATAAAAAATCAAGCCTTCTGCCAACTGCCTCATCCATGCCAAGATATATTTCAAACTGCTCAATATGACTTCTGAAACGAACAACCTCTTCCGTTATATCACTCTTCTCGGACAAGATAGCCGCCTCTGCGACTATACGAGCCTCATCAAAGTTCTTACCAAGCAACTCGCCCATATCCTTAATCATTTTCTCCCTATAACGCCGGGACAGCTCAGGGGCTAGTTTTTCTACCAGACCTAAATATCGCTCAATGGCCTTAAGACGCGTCGTTATGTCACCTACAAGACGCGCACCCTCATCGGTTCTCATCACACTAAGAGACTTTGCCGCCTCTGTCAGTGCCGTCTCCAGAACCGACCAGTCTTGATCAGCATCATCGCCGACCTCAGGGGCGGAAAAGATATCCTTCTGCCTTAAAAAAAACCCTGCTTGAAGCTCCCCGCCTACTCCAAACTCTGTCTTCAACCTCTCGGCTGCATCCTGATAAGACCGAACCAAAGTAGTATTAAGCTCAAGATCTCGTCCCGTGCCAGGCAAGGTATTAATGAAAAGCGCAAAGGCTCCGCGTGCAAATTTTTTCTTAAGGGCATCTCGAACCTTTGCCTCAAGAGGATAGAAACGTTCCGGGACACGTACGGATAACTCCAGATACCGATGATTAAGTGAGCGCAACTCCAGACTATATGAACCCGCGCCAGAATCAAACTCTGACCTGCCATAACCTGTCATACTCTTAACCGCCACTACAGCCTCCTTGTTATTGTGCTTCTAAGATTTCCGTTCTACTTATCGTCAAGTCACAGATTATGCGAGAGTGCCTCTGTTAGCTCATCAGGTGTGAGTGTTGCCGTACCAAGTTTCTCTACGACCACACCGGCTGCAACATTTGCCAGTGTCGCGCTCTCTCTGTAGCTAGCCCCCACGGCCAATGCCAGCGCTATAACAGCTGCGACGGTATCGCCTGCGCCACTGACGTCAAAGACCTCTTTTGCCGTAGTCGGTATATGGATATGACCTCTATCTTCAAAGAGACTCATCCCGTCTTCTCCTCTGGTAATAAGAAGTGCGCCACAGCCAAGTGTCTCCTTTATTACGTCAGCCGCTACCTGCAGGCTCGCCTCGTCTCTGATCTTTACACCTGCCGCAAGCCCTGCCTCACTACAGTTTGGCGTTATCAGATCCACTCCCGTATAATAATCAAAATGCTCTACCTTAGGATCAACTATCAGCGGCTTGCCGGAACGCGACGCTAAATCTCTGGTTATATTTACCAGAGACTCGGTCACCAACCCCTTTGCGTAATCGGAGATAACAACCACATCGGCATAACGCACCATCTTCTTTATATAATCATATACCTCTGATATTATCTTTGAGCTAGGCTCTTCATTACTCTCCCTGTCAAACCTGACAACCTGCTGGTGGTGTGCGATAACGCGCGTCTTTATCGTTGTTGGTCTACCTGGATCAACTATTACACCATCGGTCTTAATACCGCTGCCAGCTAGCTCCTTTATAAGTCTTTTCCCGTCGTCGTCTTTACCGATAATGCCGGTTACGTAACACTTGCCGCCAAGGCTCGTTATGTTATGCACAACATTCGCACTACCGCCAAGCATCATGGTCTCACTGCTTACATCAACTACCGGGACCGGGGCCTCAGGAGATACGCGCGTAACACTGCCCCAGATAAAATGATCCATAATCAGATCGCCGACGACCAGAACCTTTGCGCCCTTAAAACTGCCGACCAGCGTACGCGCCTTCTTAAGACTTAAAATATCCTTCATAAACGCCACCTTTATTAACATATATATTTACGAAATAAATAAGAAACTACTTGCAAGGACTATACCTTGCAAGTGATAAAGATATAGCACATTAATACCCCAGGTTCAAATCCGTTAAGCAAGACCAAATCAACCTAGTGCGTCTTTATACCACTCAATAGAAAGCTCCAACCCTTTTTCAAAATCAATCTCAGGGGCGTATCCCATAAGATCCCGGGCAAGACTTATATCAGCCAGACTGTGACGTACATCACCAGGACGCTCGACGGCATAGACAGGATCTATATCTTTACCAAGTAAAAGAGCAATCTTCTGATAGAGTTCATTTAAGGTAGCACGTCTGCCGCAGGCAATATTAAAGCTCTTGCCGGAAGATTTATCACCGGACAACGCAGCCTTTATATTGGCCTGGACGGCATTGTCAACAAATGTAAAGTCGCGACTCGTCTCTCCGTCACCGTTTATAGTGGGAGCTCGCCCCGCAAGTAATTCGCTAACAAAGATCGGAATAACCGCCGCGTAAGCAGACTCGGTATCCTGCATAGGGCCGAAGATATTAAAGTAGCGCAGCCCAACCGTAGGCAGGCCATAGACCCTGTGATAGTTAGCGGCAAATAGCTCGTCCCCTAACTTTCCCGTTGCGTAAGGCGATAGCGTTGTGCCCTCATTACCCTCGATCTTAGGCAACGCCGGGGCATCGCCATATACAGAAGAACTCGATGCGTAGACGAACTTTTTTACCTTATGCTCCTTTGCCGCCGTAAGCATATTGACCGTACCCATAAGGTTAACCTCTGTAGAGGTTATAGGGTCGGCAATAGAGCGAGGGACCGAGCCAAGGGCTGCTTGATGCAAAACATAATCAACCCCGCTTGTCGCCTCCATGCATACAGCACGGTCTCTAATATCACCTTGTATAAAACTAAAGCAGCCCGTATCACCTGCGGCACTGACTATCTTATCGATATTTTCCTGCTTACCGGTTGAAAGGTCATCAAGGGCCACGACAGACTGACCAAGCTCTATTAGCTTAAGAGATATATTCACCCCTATAAAACCGGCTGCGCCGGTCACCAAAAACCTATAGCTATTATCCTGCAATTCAGGGTAATTCATATCAACTCC
>CAZUFI010000077.1:0-7667 GCA_964618745.1 uncultured Thermodesulfobacteriota bacterium
TCTATGCCGGAGGCAGGTGCAAAAAAACGGGATACAAAATCATAGCCAGTATCTACGTCGGCCCGAGCCGTTACGATAAAGCCCCTTGGCAAAAAACCATCCGAGGCAATAGGTATCTTCTTCAAGGCCGTTATATCAGGCGATAATGACCTGACTTTTTTCTCACCCTCGATCTCTATTAGATAATCGTCACGGCCTCTGCCGACAAATATCGGCACTACGCCAAGTGCCTGCACGATCTCCTTTGGTGCAGGCACTTGCGTTACAAGATCGGCAGGGAACTCCAGCTCTATCCTGTCGCCATTCCTGCTGGCAAGAAGCACCCCTGATTTTGTATTAAAATTTATATCTTTACCGCCAGCAACATAACCCCGCTCCCATAGAATATGGGCGCAGGCCAAGGTTGCGTGACCGCAAAGCATGACCTCTACCGTCGGAGTAAACCAGCGCAAGCTATACTCATTGCCAGAGCAGGAATCTTTCTGTGACAACTTAATTAAAAAGGCCGTCTCCGAGAGGTTCATCTCGGCAGCTACGGCCTGCATCCAAGCGTCTGTGAAACCCTCTAACTCCTCACCCTCCGCCCCGTCTGGCAAAATACAGACCGCAGCCGGATTGCCCTCAGAGGGCTTATCGGTAAAGGCGTCAACCAGAAAAAACTCTACAGCAGGTCTCACTTTTGCTAACCCGTCTTAGACTGCTTATACCCGTCAAGGACAGGCCTGAGAATCCCGATCATCTCATCTACATCGGCCTCTGTGATGATAAGCGGCGGCAGGAAGCGCAGCACAGAATCAGCGGCGCAGTTTATTATAAGGCCTTTTTCAAGGCACTCACTAACGATATCCGCGCCCTTTATCGTCATCGCCACCCCCATGATAAGCCCCTTGCCCCTGACCTCGGTTATAAAATCATATGCGTCCTTCAGCTCATTTAATTTACCCGTAAGGTACTCACCGACCTTTACGCAATTTTCCAGAACGCCGTCTTCCAGTATCGTCTGCACGGCGGCTACTCCTGCTGCCATCGACAAGAAATTACCGCCAAAGGTCGAGCCGTGCGAACCCGGGCCGAAGGCCGCTGCGATATCTTCTGTAGCCAGCATCGCACCTACCGGCACGCCAGCACCCAACCCCTTTGCAAGCGTCATTACATCAGGGGCGATACCATAATGCTCATAGGCAAACAACTTACCGGTCCGTCCCATACCAGTCTGGACCTCATCTAAGATAAGCAGTATTCCCTTTTCATCACAAAGGGCGCGAAGCTCCCTCATATACTCCAGCGGCGGCATATTAACGCCGCCTTCTCCCTGGATCGGCTCGATAAGAACGGCTGCCGTCAACTCCCCTATCGCATCCCTAACGGCATCGACACTGCCAAACGGGACGTAGACGAACTTCTCAAGGATTGGTTCAAAGCCCTTCCTGATCTTTTCTTGCCCTGTAGCAGCGAGTGCCGCCATAGTACGCCCGTGGAAACTCTTTTCCATCGAGATGATCTGAAAACGCTTCTGCCCCTTATCGCTAAAATATTTCCGCACAAGCTTAATGGCTGCCTCATTGGCCTCGGCCCCTGAGTTACAGAAAAAGACCCTGTCGCAAAAAGAATTCTCTACCAGCAACTTAGCAAGCTCGGCCTGCGGTCCGATATGAAAAAGATTCGATGTATGTAAAAGACTACCTGCCTGCTTCACAATCGCATCGACGACCTTCGGATGGCTATACCCAAGATTACAGACAGCTAAACCAGCAAGAAAATCCAGATACTCTTTGCCATCGGCATCAGTGAGCCTTACGCCACTACCCTTTACAAAGGCCACGGGATAACGCCCGTAGGTCTTTGTAACGTATTTTCCGGTCTGCTCTATCGTCTCTTTATTACCCATTACTAAGTCCTTTATCTTTAAATTTATATTTTTATGGCCGAGACAATTCGCTCGATCCCTGAATAATCCTTCCTTACCCTTACCTCAACAAAAGCACCGCTTTCTCTTAATATTTCGGCAACCGGCTCGCCCTGATCAAAGCCGACCTCCAGCATAAGCTTTCCACCTGGCTTTAAAAAAGCAGGCGCGGCCTTTATAATCCTGCTTATAATCACAAGGCCATCCGCACCGCCGTCAAGCGCTACGCGAGGCTCATGACCTGCGACCTCTTTCTGCAACCCACCTATATCTCCCTCTGGTATATAGGGCGGATTAGAGACTATGATATCAAAATGTCCTCTTAGACTCAGATCAGAGACGGCCTCGAAAAGATCACCTGTAAAAAACTCTACCCGCTCCTGATCATTAAAGGCCGCATTCTCTCTGGCAAGTATGATCGCGTTCTTTGAGATATCCGTGCCATATACTCTGGCTCCGGGGTAGTCCTTTGCGATACTTACAGCTATGCAGCCACTCCCGGTACAAAGATCTAGGACCAGCGGATGCTCGACATCCAGAAGCCGCATAAAGGCAAGCGCGTCCTCAACCAATAGCTCTGTCTCGGGCCTTGGTATAAGAACCGCAGGTGCGACCTTAAAGGGCATGCTCCAGAACTCGCATTCGCCAAAGATATAATACAAAGGCTCGCGGTGGCCGCGACGCTCGACCCAGCCCTTTAGCTGCGCAAACTGCTCGCTGCTAACAGGCTCTTCTCGCATAGCAAGAAGCTTACCCACCGGCACTCCCAAAAGCTCAGAGCCCATAAGCTCACTCTCTCGCCGAGCCTCTTCAATACCTACGCGCTGGAGCGCCTCAACAACCCAGGCCATCACCTCGCCAAGGTTTCTCTTTACAGGGCTTACTGCCCGCAGTCCGTCTTTTTGCAGTACGTTTTTCTCACCTTTTTCAAGATCCATATAAAGGTACTACCCCTTTTTTATCGCAGCCTTATTATCACTCGCCTTACGTATAACAGTACCAATGCCAGAATCTGTAAAGACCTCCAGCAGAACGGCATGCTCTATCCTGCCATCTATGATATGCGCCGACCTCACCCCGCTTGCCACGGCATCTATGCAACAATTAAGCTTTGGAATCATCCCGCCCTTGGCGACCTTATTTTTAATAACACCACGCGCACCAGCCAGACTAAGGACAGATATAAGCTCCTTATTTTTATCTAAGACGCCCATAACATCGGTCAGCATCACAAGCTTCTCGGCCCCCAAGGCCGCAGCGATCTTACCGGCTGCCAGATCGGCATTTACGTTATAGCTTTTCCCAAGCTTGTCGCATCCAATCGGAGCTATAACCGGGATAAAACCGTTATCCTCCAGCGTGCGAATAACCTTCGGGTTGACCTGCTCTACCTCTCCGGCATGACCAAAATCAGTACCTCGCGCGCGAATCTTCTTGGCCCTGATCAGTTCGCCGTCCTTACCGCTTATGCCAACGGCCTTACCGCCAAAGTTATTTATCATCCCGACGATCTCTTTATTGACCTTACCGCCCAGCACCATCTCTACGACATCCATCGTATCTGAGTCGGTAACGCGAATACCGTCTACAAACTCGGATTCTTTATCAAGTCGTTCCAGAAGCTTACCTATCTGCGGGCCTCCGCCGTGGACGATCACCGGGTTTAGACCGACGTACTTCATCAACACAACGTCACGCGCAAAGCTCTGCTTAAGATCTTCCTCGACCATCGCCGCACCGCCGTATTTTATAACGACCGTCTTACCGCTGAACTCCTTTATATACGGCAGGGCCTCGAATAATGTCTTTATCTTCTCTATCTGTTTCTTCATCTTCTTCCTTCTCCGAGCATTTTATGGCTTCGGTTTCGGCTTCGGTTTACTAAAGACCGCCAGCCGTAAGCTGCGATCCGACTATAGAATGTAGCGTGAAAGATCCTCGTCCTTTACGATATCAGAGAGCCTCTCCTTTACGTAATCGCTATCGACAATAACCTCTTTATCCTGCATATCAGGGGCCTCAAAAGAGATCTCCTCAAAGACCCGCTCCATTACGGTATGAAGCCTTCTGGCCCCGATATTCTCCATATTCTCATTTGCTATAGCCGCAATCGAGGCGATCTCCTTTACGGCATCTTCCTTAAACTCCATTGTAAGCCCCTCGGTCTCAAGAAGAGCCTTATACTGCTTGGTCAGCGCGTTTTTCGGCTCGCTCAGAATACGATAAAAATCATCCTCGGTCAGGGCCTCCAGCTCTACCCTTATTGGAAAGCGGCCCTGAAACTCAGGGATCAGATCCGAAGGTTTTGCCACATGAAAAGCCCCGGAGGCGATAAAGAGTATATGATCGGTCTTTACCATTCCATACTTTGTATTTACGGTCGAGCCTTCTACAATCGGTAAAAGGTCACGCTGCACGCCCTCGCGTGATACATCCGCGCTGCTGCCGCCGGTCTGCCGCCCTGTAATCTTATCTATCTCATCGATAAAGACAATGCCGGACTGCTCTACCCGGTCAACGGCCTCTTTAGTAACCCTGTCCATATCAACGAGCTTTCCGGCCTCTTCCTGGGTAAGTATCTCAAAGGCCTCAGGGACCTTGACCTTACGCCGGCCCTTCTTCTTCGGAAACAGACCCGAAAACATATCCTTCATATTCGACCCCATACCCTCTGAGCCAAGCCCTGAACCAACAAAGATATCCATAACAGGTGGGGCCTGCTCTGCCTGATCGACCTCAATGCTGCGGTCGTCGAGCTTGCCTTCACGCAATAACTTACGAAGCTTATCTCTGGTAGACTTCTGCAATTCACGCTCTTTGCCGAGCCGCTCCTCGCTCATCCCGCCTACACCGTCTTCAGGGTTTGTCCCTGCGGCATAGGTCGGTGCCGTAACAGGGGGGAGCAGGCAATCAAGCACCCTTTCCTCTGCTGCGGCACGGGCCTTTATCTGTACGACCTCCATCTCCTCGTCCTTTACCATCTTTACCGATAGCTCGGTAATGTCACGGACAATGCTCTCGACGTCCCTGCCGACGTAGCCGACCTCTGTGAATTTGCTGGCCTCTACCTTTAAAAACGGTGCCTGTGCCAGACGCGCAAGCCTTCTGGAGATCTCGGTCTTACCGACGCCGGTTGGGCCAATCATTATTATGTTTTTCGGTGCTATCTCGTCGCGCAGATCTCCGTCTACCTGTTGGCGACGCCACCTGTTGCGAAGCGCAATGGCAACGGCCTTTTTGGCGGCGGCCTGACCTATGATATATTTATCGAGCTCAGAGACTATCTCTCTGGGGGTGAAACTTTTCATATAAAAAACCTCCTAAATACCTTATAGTTCTTCTACACTGATAAAGTCATTGGTATAGACGCAGATCTCTGCGGCTATCTTAAGCGACTCTACGGCAACCTCTTTCGCACTAAGGCTTGAGTGCCTCATCAGGGCCTTTGCCGCCGAGGCCGCAAATGTCCCCCCCGAACCAATCGCTGCGATCCCTTCCTCCGGCTCGATAACATCGCCGTTGCCGGACAATAAAAAACTATGCTCTTTATCAACGATTATAAGCAAGGCCTCAAGCTTACGCAGGATCTTATCGGTACGCCAATCCTTGGCAAGCTCCACGGCAGCCCTTGTAATATTGCCGCCATACTGCTCAAGCTTCGCATCGAACTTATCATAGAGCGTAAGCGCATCTGCGGTAGAGCCAGCAAAACCAGCCAGCACATCACCACCACGCATCCTTCTGATCTTAACCGCAGTCCCCTTCATAACGGTGCTGCCAAGAGATATCTGCCCGTCCCCTGCGATAGCCACCTTACCATCCTTTCTTACCGCAAGTATCGTCGTACCTATAAATTTTATCGACTCCATCTGTATCACCTTTTTACTAATAAGGCTCACGCCCGTTGATTAATACCTACTTATCTTCAACCTCATTAACTTCTATCTCACTAATCTCAACTGCCCTGATCTCGGCCCGAGGATGCGCCTTATCATAGACCTCCATAAGCCTATCCATCGAGACGCTTGTATATCGCTGCGTCGTAGAAAGACTCGCATGCCCTAGCATCTCCTGAATTACCCGCAGATCCAGCCCCCTATCGAGCAGATGCGTAGCAAAACTATGCCTTAACGAATGCGGCGTCGGATCCTTGGCTATCTCGCTTTCCTTTGTATACTTCTTTACTATCCTCTGCACTGTGCGCTGCGTTATAGGCCCAAAGCCTCGCCCCTGAAAAAGTATACCTCTGGTCTCATCCAACCTACCCTCAACCTTCAGGTAATCCCTTATAGCAGAGGCGGCGATCTTACCTATAATACAGAGCCTTTCCTTACCGCCCTTACCAGTGACCTTAACAGAGCCTTCACGCAGATCCACCAGACTCATATCAATACCGACCAGCTCACTAACCCTCATCCCCGAAGAATATAAAAGCTCCAGCACGGCCTTGTCACGAAGGATCATCTGCAAAAGCTTTTTGTCGATTTTAGCGGGCTTTGCCTGCTGCCTATTAACCTTAATCTGCCTGCCGCCTCGCTTACCCGGGGCCTCGACCAGGGCCACGGCCTCCTCAACGGTCAAGACCGTTGGCAGTGCCCTACCTACCTTCGGTGCGCTCAAGAGCTCTGCGGGGTTTTTGGCATTGACCTCAATACGCTGAAGATACTTAAAAAAACTCTTTACGGCAGATAACTTCCTTGCGATAGTCGTCTTACCGCAATCACTGAAAAGCCCTGCCATATAGGCCGATATATCAGACTCTTTAATATGCGTTAGATCAGTATCAAGGGCCGACTCCTCTATAACGCCACGCGCCGTTAAAAACTCTTCAAACTGGTCTAGATCTCTCTTATAGGCAAGCCTGGTATTTATAGAAGCACCACGCTCCAGGTCAAGATACTGCATGAATTGCTGTATATAGCCCTTCATAATCACCTCTTAACCTCCCCGTTTACGCCCTACTCTATGCCGCTACCGATCCTGCCAAGGCGCACACCGCCGCCATTATTATTCCATGAGAAATATATTATAAAGGCCTTACCCTTTATCTCGTTTATACTGACTGGGCCCCAGAAACGGCTATCAAAGCTGCGGTCACGGTTATCGCCCATGACAAAGACCTTGCCCTCAGGCACGGTATAAGGGCCAAAATTATCGGCCATCTCGGCACGCCCACCCTGACTACCTTTAAAGACCCCGACCTTATCTTCCCACGGCTTGCCGTTTATAAATACCTTGGTATCCTTTACCTCGACCTTATCTCCCGATATGCCGATAACCCGCTTAATATAGTCCTTTGTCCTGTCTCCCGGGAAACGAAATACAATGACATCGCCACGCTTAACGCTACCCCAGATAGGCTTCAGCTGCGTCTCAAAAAACGGAATACTCAGCCCCTTTACCTTTATCATCGCAGGCCTTGGCACCTGCATACCATAGGCAAACTTACTGACAAGGATATGATCACCTATCAAGAGCGTATCCTCCATCGAACTCGATGGTATCTTAAATGCCTGCACACCAAAAGCACGAATAACCAGAGCCAGTACCAGAGCGATTATTATCGCCTCGATCGTCTCTCGTACAGGCTTCTTTTTCTTCTTTACGACTTTGCCGCCGGCAGCATAACTCGCAGCGGCCTCTGCCTGTTCTTTTTTCTTAGACCTCTTTCCCATCTATTTGCAGCCTCTCTTATAAATTATATAAAACCCTCTAAAAGCAAAATCCACCTCAATCCCCCTTTGAAAAAGGTGGTGCTGCG
>CAZUFI010000078.1:0-3395 GCA_964618745.1 uncultured Thermodesulfobacteriota bacterium
TCATGATAGAGTCCTGCGTGGTGCGTGGCCCTCTTATGTGAATGTGGCTGTGCCCCATATACAGGGGTTTGAAGAATGGAAAGCCAGAGAGATGATCCCAGTGTGAGTGGGTAAAGAAGATATTTATCTCCGATGGTTTTTCATTCATTAATTTATTGCCAAGCCTGCGGATGCCTGTGCCTGCGTCAAGGATGATAATATCGCCGGAGCTGCCGACGACCTCTATGCAGGTAGTGTCACCACCGTACTTTAGATATTCTTTACCTGACACAGATATCGAGCCGCGTGAACCCCAGCAACGTACAAGCATGATTTTAAAGCCCTCTGTCTTTGGTAGTTTAAATAACCGGTAGCCTTTACGCTGCTACCTCTGCTTCTTAGCACCTGTGGCACTTTCCATGACATCTTTAAGCGGGACCTTGTTTTTCAGTGCGGCTTTTTTGCAGTCCTCAAACTCGGGCTGCCTGTTAACCACAGATCCGTCCAGTAAAGATTCTTTTATTCTTATCGTCCCGAAAGGGGTATTTACTTTAATTATTCTCCTCTCCAGACATTGCCTTTTTGCAGTCGAGTAGCGCAGCCCAATCGAGCTGGACTCGGTAAGTATTATCCGGCTAAGCAGGTCTTTCTTTTTTTCTTCGGTCAAGACCGTTAGTAAAAGCCCGGGCCTGCCTTTTTTCATTATGATCTGGGTCAGGTACGCATCGAGTGCGCCTTTTTTTATTAGTCTATCCAGAAGGTAAGCGGCGAGCTGCGGGTTCATATCATCTATATTGGTCTCGATTATAACGACAGAGTCTTGCTCTGAGCAAGGGGTCGTGCCTGTTGTCTTCTGCTTTGTCGGGGACGTATTTGGGGCCGTACCCATAAGTGCTCGCATGGCATTTGGAAGCTCACGAAAGTCTTTCCCGCCAAGGCCGTATCCAATAGCCTCGACCGTCATCGCAGGGGCCATTCCGTGCCCGCAGGCAAGGGTCTTTATGATTACCGCACCTGTAGGGGTCGTAAGTTCCATTGTTATTGGCGAGGGGACGGTCGGTATGCCCTTTATCACCTCTAGCGTTGCTGGCGCGGGTATCGGAAGCCTGCCGTGGTCGGTATCAACCCAGCCAGACCCAAGCGGGATCGGGCTGGTATATACCTTATCTATCCCAAGGCTTGTTATTGCTATAGCCACACCTACGATATCGACTATGGAATCAACGGCCCCGACCTCGTGGAAGTGTACCTTCAGGTGCGAGACGGCGTGGACCTTGCCCTCTGCGATGGCAAGGTTCTTAAAGATCTTTGTGCTGAGTTTTTTAACCTCTGCACTAAGCGTGCTGTCATCTATCAGCTTCTTTATATCTTTAAAAGTCCGGTGGTGTTTTTCTTTTTTTGTAAGGACCTTAAAGCGAGTCCCGCTAATTGCGTGGCGTTTTTCTGTGGTCGTCCTTAGCGTATAGCCCTTTACCGGTAGTTTTTTTAGCTCGCGCCTGATCATCGCCAGATCTACGCCGAGATCAATGAGTGCGGCCATGCACATATCGCCGCTTATGCCGGTTGGGCATTCCAGGTAAAGTATCTTTTGTTCTTTCATTTTATTTAATCTCTATTTATTAGTGTCGCTGCGTATGCCGCGCCAAAGCCGTTGTCTATATTTACTACACTTATCCCTGAACTACAGGAGGTGAGCATAGCCATTAGTGTTGTCAGGCCGCCAAGGTTCGCTCCGTACCCGATGCTGGTCGGTACGGCTATTACAGGCCTTGAAACAAGCCCTGAGACGACACTTGGCAGGGCCCCTTCCATTCCTGCTACGACTATTAGGACGTTTGCCGATAGTATCTTATCTTTTTTATCGAGCAGCCGGTGCAGGCCTGCTACCCCTAGGTCAAAGAGGCATTCGACCTTGTTCCCCATATACTCTGCCGTAAGTGCTGCCTCCTTTGCTACAGGTATATCCGAGGTCCCGGCTGTTATCACCAGTATCTTGCCGCGCCCGCAGATATCTATCTTGTGTGTCTTAATGAAAAAGGTTCGGGCGTCTTTACTATAGACGGCTTTCGGGAAGTGCTTCTTGAGCGCAGCGGCTTTTTTGGCCTCAAGCCTTGTAACGAGGACGTTCTCCTTAAGGGCTATCATTCGCCTTGCGATCTCTCTTATCTGTACGGCACTCTTGCCCTCACCGTAGATAACCTCCGGGAAGCCGCGCCGAAGCGAGCGGTGCGAATCCACGGTTGCGAACTCAAGTTCTTCAAAGGGAAGCGTGCGCAACTGCGCCAGTGCGCTGTCTACATTTACCGTGCCCTTTGAGAGATCGGTAAGGAGTTTTTTAAGAAGTTTTGTATTCATAGTATATGGGGTGCTTGGGTGTAGGTATTTTATTTGTAGTGGTCAAAGCCTTTATCTTTTATTTTGAGTTCCGTGCCGTTGTTTTGTAAGAAGCGTACATTGTTAGTTTCTGAGTCCTTATCAAGCTCTTCTATAAGACCTATCTGTGTTATCTCGATGCCACTTTGCTCAGCAAGCAATACGATCTCTTTTTTGTGTTCTTCTTTGGCTGTAAAAAGCAGTTCATAGTCCTCGCCACCGCGCAGTGGCAGCCGAAGGTCTTTACCCTCTTTTTTCAGGTAGCTCTGCATCTCTTTTGATATGGGCAGAAGGGTAGTCTTTACTGTTGCAGCGACCTTGCTGGCCTCTACTAGGGTCGCCAGATCAATGGCAAGCCCGTCGCTAGTATCCATCATTGAGGTAGCAAGCCCTTTGCGCGCGATTGTTCTTGCGATTTTTGTGCGTGGTTTTGGGTCAAGGTGGCGCGCTACGCTATTGCGATACGGTGACCGGGTAATGGCAGAGGGGCCGTCGTCTTGTAGCCCTACTAAACCCAGATAGGCAGCCCCGACAGCACCTGTGACATAGACGGATTCTCCGGCAGATGCCCCAGAGCGATAGATTACTTCATCTTTCGAGGCCTCACCGAGGATTGTAGAGGTAAGGACTATTGAACCTTCGCTCGGGGTCGATGAAATATTACCGCCGATAAGGGTTATGTTACTTTCCCGGCAGGCTTCATCCACGCCCCGGTAGAGCTCGGTTACAAAACCTTCATCTATAGTGCTCGGCATGGTAATGGAGAGGAGGATAAATTGCGGAGTGCCTCCCATTGCGGCTATATCAGAGACCGATACATTAACGAGTTTTCTGCCAAGCAGTTTCGCAGGCGTATAGGTAAGTGAAAAATGGATCTCTTCCGTAAGCGTATCAGTGCTGGAGAGAAGCACCTTGCCATTGCCCGGGATCGTTACGGCGCAGTCATCTCCAATCCCTTTTATAACCCGGGGATTGGTCTGTGAAAATCTCTTGTCGAGTATCTCTATCAGGGCCTTCTCACCCAGTTCCTTAAGCTGCATATA
>CAZUFI010000078.1:3495-7660 GCA_964618745.1 uncultured Thermodesulfobacteriota bacterium
TTCTTTGCAGTTGCCTTTTTAGTCACGGCCTTCTTGGGTGCTGCCTTTTTCTTGGCGGCGGCTTTTCTATTGGCTGCTGCTTTATTCTTGGTAGTTATCTTTAGAACTCGACTAAGTACATCGTCCATATGGCCAACGAGGACGATATTGAGTTTATTTTTTATATTCTCAGGGATCTCTTCCAAGTCTTTTTTGTTCCTGTCCGGGCAGAGGACTGTCTTTATCCCGGCGCGAAGGGCAGCCAGGCACTTTTCTTTCAGCCCACCTATCGGAAGAATACGGCCTCGTAGTGTTATCTCACCAGTCATTGCCAGGTCTTTATCTATCGGGGTCTGCGTAAGCGCGGATACGATAGAGGTCGCCATGGTTATACCGGCTGAAGGGCCATCTTTTGGTATAGCTCCGGCTGGTACGTGGACGTGGATGTCTTTGTCTTTATAGAACTCTGGGGCTATGCCAAGCTCCTTTGCACGCGTCCTTGTATAGCTGTATGCGGCCTGAGCCGATTCCTTCATTACGTCGCCCAGATGTCCGGTCAGTGTCAGCTGGCCACGCCCTTTCATAATCGTTGTCTCGATATAGAGGACCTCACCTCCAACAGGCGTCCAGGCAAGTCCCGTGGCAACGCCGATCTCGTCTTTTTCGCGTTCTTCTTCGGCCATATGCTTGGGAATGCCAAGATACTCGTGTACCTTAGTTGGCGTAATCGTAGTGGACTTTGTCGATCCACCGGCGACTTTTTTCGCGATCTTGCGACATACCCCTGCGATCTCACGCTCGACGTTTCTAAGCCCTGCTTCGCGTGTGTACTCTGTTATGATCTTAGTGACGGCCTCGTCGGTAAACTTTATGAGTTTATCGCTAAGTCCGTTTTCTTTAATCTGCCTGGGTATCAGATACCTGTTGGCTATGACAAGCTTTTCTTCGCTTGTATAACCAGGGATATAGATAATCTCCATCCTGTCTTTAAGAGGGCCGGGGATTGGATCCATCTGGTTTGCCGTAGTGATGAACATGACATTTGTAAGGTCAAATGGCAGGTTCAGGTAATGGTCGCTAAAGGAATTGTTCTGCTCAGGGTCCAGGACCTCCAGCAGGGCAGAAGAAGGATCCCCCCTGAAGTCAGAGCCGATCTTGTCTATTTCATCCATCATAAAGACGGGGTTATTCGTACCTGCCTGCTTCATCCCTTGAATTATGCGTCCCGGAAGAGCACCGACATAGGTGCGCCTGTGTCCTCTTATCTCTGCTTCATCGCGAACGCCACCTAGCGAGAGCCTGACGAATTTCCTGCCAATAGACCTTGCAATTGACTTGCCCAGTGAGGTCTTACCAACCCCGGGAGGGCCTACAAAGCAAAGAATAGGGCCTTTGGTGTCGTTTTTGAGTTTGCGCACAGCTAGATACTCAAGGATCCTCTCTTTGACCTTCTCCAGATCGTAATGGTCGGTATCGAGTATTTCTTTTGCTTTGGTTATATCAAGGACGTCCTTGGTCTGC
Organism: uncultured Thermodesulfobacteriota bacterium; assembly: GCA_964618745.1. GTDB lineage: Bacteria > Desulfobacterota > GWC2-55-46 > GWC2-55-46 > DRQE01 > JAJRSM01. The sequence goes on from CAZUFI010000078.1 coordinate 4,996, forward strand.
TTGCTCCATGGGAGATCGATGAGCCAGTCAAGGTATGTTCTGGTAAGTGTCGCTTCAGCAGCGTCGGGGTGCATCATATCGAGGCGGTCGGCCTGCTTGATTGCTTCTTTTTCTATATCAGGCGGCATCTTCGCGGCCTTAATCTTTTCTTTAAAGTCGTTGATCTCCTCACTGGTCTCTTCTATATCACCCAGCTCGGTCTTGATGGCCTTGAGTTGTTCACGCAGATAGTACTCGCGCTGGCTCTTGTCCATCTCTTCTTTGGCCTGGCTCTGGATCTTACTCTGCATCTGAGCGACCTGAAATTCTTTAACCAGCAGGTCGCTTACGGTCTGTAGCCTCTCCACAGGGTCGAGTATCTCTAGTACTTTCTGTGCGTCATCGGTCTTGAGTCCGAGATTTGCGGCCACGAGATCGGCGAGCCTGCCGGGCTCCTGGACGTTTTCAAGGACCATCATTACCTCTGGGAAGATGACCTTGCCAAGAGAGGCGAGCCTTTCAAGGACCTCGCGTACGTTGCGCATAAGTGCTTCGATCTCAAGCGGGGGCTTAACGACAGGTTCTTCCTGAACTTGCAGTGTATCAATGGTGTAGAAAGGCTGTGTCTGGAGAAATGTCTTTACCTTACTGCGCGTAAGTCCCTGGACGAGGATCTTCACCCTGCCGTCGGGGAGCTTTAGCATACGCATTATCATACCAACGGTACCGAAGTTGTTGAGGTCTTCGGGATCCGGGTCTTCTTTTGATACGTCTCGCTGCGTGGAGAGAAATACGAGTCTGTCCTTTGTCAGTGCCGCATCCACTGCATTTATCGAGCGTTCCCTGCCGACAAAGAGCGGTACTATCATATACGGAAAGATAACAACGTCCCTGATGGGCAGCAGCGGTAGTACCTCTGGTATATCAAACTGCTCTTCATTGAATTCTTCGTCTATGCCATTGATTTCGTCAGACATCTGTATATCCTCGCTTTATGGTTTTAAGACGTTTTAATCGGAACGCGCCTTGGTTTTCCTCTTTTATCTTCCACTATCGGTATTGTTATTCTAAGGATACCGTTGGTGTAGCTGGCATCTATATGCTTGGTATTAACCGGCACGGGGATCTCAATGGCTCTGAATACCTTGCCATAGGTACGCTCCATGCAGATGTAGTTGATGTTTTTCTCTTCAAAACATTCATATTTGGCGGCCTTAACATTGAGGGTGTTTTCAAAAATGGTAACGTCTATATCTTTAAACCTGACACCAGGTATCTCGATCTCAACGACAACATCATGATCTGTCGAGAATATATCGACGTAAGGAATGTGGTTTATCTGCTCCATAGTGCCTGGCCTCTGTGCGCTCTCGATATTCTGGGCTATAAAATCGGGTTTTCTGCTTTTTTTTGCCGTTGTTTTGGATGGTGGCTTTTTTGCCGATTTTGCCATTTAATCTTCCTTGAACCGCTAGAGTTGGTCTGGATCTTCTCGGGTGGCTCGCTCCGTCTCCGACGGATTTTAGATTGTTTATAGATACATATACTTAATTTTTAGCACCTTTTTTTGGTCTTGGCAAGTCAACCGGCCTTTATTGGTGCTTTTTAAATAAGTCCTTTTATAAATTTTCTAAGTTCTGCTGCTGTCTCCTTATTTTTAAGGCCCATATGGATGTTGGCCTTGAGAAAACCGACCTTGTCGCCCGCGTCAAAACGCTCGCCCTCGAACTCGTAGGCATAGACGGCCTGGGTCTTTAAGAGCCCCTTTATCGCATCGGTCAGCTGGTATTCTCCGCCGCTGCCTTTTTTGTTTTTTTCCAGTTGCGTGAAGATCTCGGGTGTAAGGATATAACGCCCGATTATAGCGAGGTTAGAGGGCGGGTTTTTCTCCGGCTTTTCTACGACGTCTTCGACTTTATAGAGGCCGTCTCCGACTTTTTTGCCTTTTATAATGCCGTACATATGGGTGTGTTTCTTTGGCACGCGCTGCACGGCTAGTATAGAGGTCTGGTACTTACTAAAGACCTTCATCATCTGCTTCATCGCCGGGACCTTTGCATCAATAATATCATCGCCGAGAAAGACGGCAAAGGCTTCATTGTTTATAATGTTTTTTGCGCAGAGCACGGCATGGCCAAGGCCCAGGGCCTTTTTCTGTCTTGTGTATATATACGTAAGGTCTTCGGAGATGTGACGGATCTTGTTGAGGATGGCGGTCTTCTTTTTTTCCCTAAGCGTTGTCTCCAGCTCGAAGGATACATCAAAGTGGTCTTCAATGGCCCTTTTGCCACGCCCTGTTATAAAGACGATCTCCTCTATGCCAGAGGCATGCGCCTCTTCAACGCAGTACTGGATTAGAGGTTTGTCCACCAATGGGAGCATCTCTTTGGGTATGGCCTTTGTGGCCGGCAGAAACCTGGTTCCAAGTCCTGCCGATGGGAAGACGGCTTTTTTTATCTTCATAGTTTTCTGCCTTGATGATATTGGTTTTGTTATTAAAAGTCAAGCCGTTATGAGGTCACGGCTCTATCAATCCAAGTAGGATTTTTACTATAGTACTACTTCGCATCTGAGGTGGATTTCTTTAGGGGAAAGAGATGTATTTATAAAGGCGAGATTGCTTTATCGGCTCAAACCTCTTCGCAATGACAAAACTAAAAGAGCCAGATTTTATTCGACCTTTCTT
>CAZUFI010000079.1:0-3463 GCA_964618745.1 uncultured Thermodesulfobacteriota bacterium
CCAGAAGCGGGGGCTGTGGTTAAGGACCCGTGTGTGGACGAGTTCGTGGACTATTACGTAGTCCATAAGCTCACTGGGTAGTTTTACCAGATGCAGGTTGAGGCTGATATTTCCCTTTGGAGAGCAGCTGCCCCATAGCGTCCGTTGTCGCCGCACTGATGCCTTGTTATAGGCTAGGCCGTGCCTCTCTGATAAGACCGCAAGGCGCGCGAGTATCTCTTCTTTTGATCTCTTCGTCTCAAACTCACCAAACAAAGGTAACTGTACGGCATCTCTTGTCTGTGCCTTTGCTTCTATCTTCTCGGTGCTGCGTATTTGTTTTTGAATCCATTCTGTATTACCGGCAGCAAAGTCGCGTGCGTCGGCGACTGATACTCCGTAGGGGACGGCCACGCGCACGCCTTTAAAGGGCCTGACGCTTATGCCGATACGCCGTGCACGGCTGCTGCTCTCAAAGAGGACCGGGCCGACCGGCTCTATTATAAGGGTTGTTTTTCCGCGCATAACTATCTATCCATAGTGGGGTCTGTTTATGTCTGCGTATCCAGTCGTCGAGATCCTCTCATCATAGCCCTGCCAGAGCTGGACTACAAGGGTTTTTTGTCTTCAATAATCAGCGAGTTGTGCCTTCGGGGAGTCTGCGTCTTTAATATTTTTTACAGTTTAATAGCTGTAACCACAGCTATTGACGGCTTGTTTTTAGAGGGGTATAATTACTAGAATTGATAATCATTTTGATATCTTGCAACGCCTGCGTACTTCATATTGAAAACTAAACTTTATATATATTTCAATAGGGTTCTGTGCATAAAACGACTCGTTATTTCTTTTTAATATTACTTGTTACCTTTCTTGCTTTTGGTTGCGCCGCTAAAAAGGACGCACCTCTAAAAGAAGCGGGGCTGACTATACCCGAGGCCTGGGCCTGGGCCGCTGCGACTTCGCCGGTAGAGCCGTGGCTGGCGGACTTTAAGTCTGAGCCGTTAGAGGCGATAGTAATAGAGGCACTTAATGGTAATTACGACTTGCAAGCGACTGTTGCGCGTATGGATGCCGCTCGTGCAAGCGCGCGTGTCCGGGGTGCTGACCGTCTGCCGCAGCTCTCTGCTAACTTCGGTGCGACAAAGACAGATACGGGAAATTCCTTATCGCCCGCTGTAATAGTATCTAGCGTTGCTACGGGTTATATGGACTTTGGCCTGACGCTCGGGTGGGAGTTAGACCTATGGGGAAGGTTAAGGGACAGGGCACAGGCCTCTTATTTTGATTACGAGGCGACAAAGGCTGCGGTAAAGGCCGCGCGTCTCTCACTTGCCGTAAATGTCGCAAGGCGTTACTTTGACCTTATCGAGGCGGAGAGCGAGGTCAGGCTCATGCAGCTTAACCTCGATAGTTTTAGGCGCAGTCTGCTTATAACGGAGGAGGGTTTTAGCGACGGCATTGTGAGGGCAAAGGAGCTGAGGTTGATGAGGGCCGCCGTTGCAACGGCAAAGAGTGGTTATGAAAAAAGCAGGGAGGCGCGCGCCCTGACGCTTGCAACACTGGAGGCGCTTCTTGGGCGTAGCCCCGACTTTAAGCTTGAGGCAGAGGAGGATTTCCCGGAGATAAGCACCTCGGTCTCGGCTGGGCTGCCCTCCGGGCTTGTTCGCAGAAGGCCTGATATTAAAGAAGCAGAGATGAGGCTTGCCGCAACGGATGCGGCTCTGGCGGATGCGAGCAAGGGCTTTCTTCCCGACCTGACCCTTGGCGGCAGCGTTAATAGCAGGTCGAATACCTTCAGTGAGCTTTTTAAGCCGGACTATATGTTATCCAAGCTTATAGGCAGCGTTGCTCAGCCTGTCTTTGAGGGCGGAAGGATCAGGGCCGAGAAAGACCTGGCAACGGCAGTGCGTAGAGAGGCCCTTGCGCTCTATGCCGCCGCTGTGGTGACCGCCTTTCAAGAGGTAGAGAGCGCATTGTCGGCAGAGGTCTTTTTATTGGAGCAGGAGAGCGCAGATGCCTTATCAGCGCAGGAGTACGAGATGGCCGAGCTTATAGCTGAAAGGGACTATGAGAACGGTTTTGTTGACCAGATCGCCTTATTGGAGGCCGAGAGGCTTACCTATCAGGCGCAACTCTCTCTTTTAAAGACCCGGAACAGGCGTCTTCAGAATCGCCTTGGTCTTTATCTAGCCCTCGGCGGTGAGATCCTGGGGGCTGAAGAGGTTGCGGATTTGGATTCTAAAAAAAGGATAACGCAGTAGATGAAGTCTTTTAAATATTTTCTAAGAGTGCTTTTGCCGGTGGTTATTCTGGTTGTTAGCTTTTTTATTGCCAGGCAGATCATCTCCGGCAAAAAAAAAGTAAAGCTGCACGCAGCACCTCCGGTCGTCTCTGTCGTAGAGGCAGAGGCCCTTAAACAGACGGATTTCAGGGTCGTTCTGACGAGCCACGGAACGGTCCGGGCGCGGACCGAGAGTGCGGTAGTGCCGGAGGTCTCGGGTAAGGTCTTTGAGATCTCCGCCAATCTTCGAGAGGGCGGCTTTTTTAAAGAAGGCGAGCTCTTGATAATCCTTGACCCTCGCAACTACGCAATCGAGGTCGCCCTTAAAGAGGCCGAGCTTGCCAAGGCCAGCCAGCTTTTAATTGAAGAAGAGGCGCGGGCAGCTATTGCCATGCGTAACTGGAAAAGACTGCGAGCGGATAAGGTCCCGAGCCCGCTTGCTGTGCGTCGTCCTCAGCTAATGAGTGCGCGTGCTGAACTAAAGGCCGCTCGTGCAAAGCTTGACCGAGCAGAGCTTGATCTGGAACGTACGCGTATATTCGCGCCGTATTCGGGCAGAGTCCTGGAGAAAAGCCTTGATCTCGGCGAGTACGTTACCGCAGGTAGTTCTGTAGCCAGAATATACGCCGTTGATTTTGCTGAAATAAGGTTGCCTCTCTCGCCCCGCGAGCTTGCCTTTGTAGATATTAAAGACCTATATCGCACCCAGAGCGGTGAGGATAAAGCGAGGCTTCCGCTTGCAGATATAACCGCCAGTCACAGGGGCAAAGACTATAAGTGGAAGGCGAGGATTGTAAGGAGCGAGGGGGCGATAGATGAAAAAAGCCGCCAGCTCTTTGTCGTGGCAGAGGTCGCTGATCCTTACGGAACAAAAGGCGCATCAACTACGCTCGGGCAACTCGCACCACCGCTTAAGGTCGGTGCCTTTGTCCAGGCACGTATTCAAGGCCGTCTGCTTAGAGACGTCTTTGTCGTCCCTCGACGAGCATTAAGGGTTGGGACTGAACTTTTTATTATAAAAGACGGTCTGCTTGAACGCAGGAAGATCAGCATCGTCTGGAAGGACGGCGAGAATATAATAATAGACGGCGGCGTTAAGGAAGGCGAGTTAGTAGTGACGACGCCAGCCGTCTATATGAAGGCCGGTAAATTCAAGGTAGTCTCGCCTACGCCACCTGCGGTGGGGCAAAGTTCAATAGT
>CAZUFI010000079.1:3563-7660 GCA_964618745.1 uncultured Thermodesulfobacteriota bacterium
AGTACCTACCACCAAACCAGTCTCTGCAAAGGGACAAAGCTCCACAATAAAGAAGGCAAAGCCGGTAGATAGAATGGCTTATAAAAAATCAGATAAAACTAAAAAGCCTCTGGCAGTTAAAAAACCTGCAACTCAAAAGGCAGAGGATACCTCCAGCACAGCCAGCTGGGACTTATCCGAGTTGGATAAAAGACCTGATTCAAAGACTACGTCTGCGCCACGGCACGGCTCAGAAACCAGTAAGAGACCAAGGCCGCTCCCGACGACCTTAGGCATTACAATAACTACTGCGGCACCTACCATTGCCAAAGAAGCCGCTGAAACTAACGAATGGAATATCCCTGCCTTTGAGAGTGAAAAAAAGAAAGTGAGAAAAGAGGTCGTTAGATGAATGGGCTGATCGCCTGGTTTACTAAAAATGATGTAGCCGCTAATCTTCTGATGATTACGATTGCCTGCCTTGGGCTCTTTATGCTCAGGGACAGGATTATCCTTGAGGTCTTTCCTGCCTTTGATCTGGATATAGTTACGGTAAATGTTGCTTATCGTGGCTCGACCCCTGTCGAGGTCGAAGAGGGGGTCGTTATAAAGATCGAAGAGGCGATCTATGATATCGCAGGGATCGAAGAGCTGAGTTCTACCTCTTCCGAGGGTTCAGGCAGCGTGATGGTCGAGGTCGGAAAGGGCTACGATCCGCGCGATATGCTTGATGATATAAAAAACCGTGTTGACGCTATAATTACCTTCCCGGATGAAGCCGAGCGTCCGACATATTCAGTATCCCAGCATAATACTCAGGTAATAACCGTTGTTATCGCAGGTGAGTTAAGTGAACACGAGCTGCGCAAACTTGGCGAGCGGGTACGCGATGATATTACAATGCTGCCGGGTATTACCCAGGTATTTTTAAAGGAAGTCCGTCCCTATGAAATATCAGTCGAGGTCTCTGAGGCTACCTTGCAGCGTCATGGTTTAACTTTTTCTACTATCGCAGAGGCAATAAGGCGGTCTTCGCTGGACCTTCCCGCCGGCACGGTCAAGACCCTGGGCGGTGAGATACTCCTTCGTACAAAAGGACAGGCCTACACAGGTAGGGACTTTGAAGAGATACCGATATTTACAAGGGAGGACGGCTCGTCACTTATCCTGGGAGATATCGCAGAGGTCGTAGACGGCTTTGAAGACGTGCCGATGGAGCCGCGCTATAACGGTAAGCCTGCCGTTATGATAGATGTTTTTCGCAGTGGCGAGCAGAGCGCGATAGAGCTTGCCGATATTGTTAAGGAATATCTGGAAGGTGCCAGAGCTACGATGCCCCCGGGTGTGGAGCTTAGTCATTGGCGTGATCGTTCAAAGATCGTAAAGGGCCGCCTTAATACGTTATTTAGAAATGGCGTGCAGGGCGGTATTCTGGTCTTCATACTCCTTACGCTGTTTCTGAGGCTGCGAGTCGCCTTCTGGGTGTGTATTGGTATACCTGTAAGTTTCCTTGGCGCTATCGCGCTTATGCCGCTGCTGGGAGTGACGCTGAACCTGATAAGTCTCTTTGCCTTTATTCTGGTCCTTGGCATCGTCGTTGATGACGCCATTGTAACAGGGGAGAATATCTACTCGCACTCAAAGAAGACAGATGACCCGGAGCAGGCCGCTATCAAGGGGACGCAAGAGATCGCTGTGCCGGTCATCTTTGGCGTGCTTACGACGGTTGCGGCCTTTTCTCCGCTCTTGATGGTCGAGGGGCGGCGGGGCCCGCTCTTTGCGCAGATCCCGCTTGTAGTCATTCCGGTCCTGCTCTTCTCGCTTATAGAGTCAAAGCTCGTCTTACCGGCGCATCTGAAGCATCTGCGTATCTATGGTAAAGACGGAAAGAAGCCGAATATTTTTTCTCGTTTTCAGGGTAAGGTCGCAGGTAGTCTCGTCTATTTTATAGATACCTTTTACCGCCCGGCCCTTGTGGTTGTGCTAAAGAGAAGGTATCTCTCTTTAGCGGCCTTTGTAGGTATAGCTATGATAATTTTATCTATGGTCTATGTTCATCTGCATTTTACTTTTTTTCCGAGGGTGCAGAGCGAGGTAGCGACTGCGACGCTGCTTATGCCGCTAGGGACGCCTTTTGAGGTTACGGCTGATTATACCGGGCGTATCAATGATGTCGCAGAAGAGCTGCGCGAGAAATATATCGATGAAAAGACAGGTGAGAGCGTTATTAAGCATATTCTCTCGACTCCGGGTTCAGTCTGGGGCAGTACCGGCTCTAATACCGGCAGGGTTACCTTTGAGATAGTCGAGCCGGAGAAGCGTACGATAGATATTACAAGCTCCGAGCTGGTTAAGGAGTGGCGTAAGGGGATCGGCGATCTGCCGGGAGTAAAAGAGCTTAGCTTTCGCTTTGAGCTTGGTCGAAGCAGCGATCCAGTGGATGTGCAGCTTAAGGGGGTCGATTTTGAGACGCTCTCGGTTATAGTAGTCAAGATAAAGGACTGGCTAAGGCAGCGACCGGGTGTCTTTGATATAACCGATAGCTTTGAAGATGGCAAGGAGGAGATAAAGCTTACGCTCAAGCCCAGGGCGGATTATCTGGGGATTAAAGAGGTAGATCTTGCCCGGCAGGTAAGGCAGGCATTCTTCGGCGCAGAGGCTCAGCGTATCCAGCGTGGCCGGGAGGATGTCAGGGTCATGGTCAGGTATCCTGAGAAAGAACGCCGGACTCTGGCAAGCCTTGAGAATATGAAGATACGCACGGAAGAGGGGGTAGAGGTTCCTTTCTCCGAGATCGCTGATCTGGAAATAGGGAGAGGTTTTTCCAGTATCAAGCGCGTAGGCCGGATGAGGACGATAAATGTAAAGGCTGATATTGACAAGAAAACGGTAAATGTCGTTGGTATGAATGCCGAGCTGAGTAAATTCCTGAAAGAGACACTAAGTGGTTATCCAGGGGTAATCTATACTTTGGAGGGAGAGGCAAAGGAGCAGCGTAAATCCTTTGGCAGTTTGGGCTTTGGTATACTGGCGGTCTTGTTTGTTATATATATACTCCTTGCCATTCCGTTTAAGTCGTATACGCAGCCGCTGATTGTTATGTCGGTGATACCGTTTGGGCTTTTAGGGGCATTTGTGGGGCACTTTGTCGTGGGCATTAGTCTCTCGATAATGAGTATACTCGGTATGTTGGCTCTGACAGGTGTTGTCGTAAACGATAGTCTTGTGATGGTAGATTTTATTAATAGGCGAGTAAAGGACGGGATGACGATAGAGGAGGCCGTGCGTCTTGCAGGCCCTGCTCGTTTCAGGGCGATAATACTCACATCGCTGACGACCTTTGTGGGGCTTGTGCCGCTGATATTTGAGCAGAGTACGCAGGCGCAGTTCCTGATACCGATGGCCGTCTCGCTCGGCTTCGGCGTGCTTATAGCAACGGTCTTTACGCTCTTTTTGGTCCCTGTAAACTATATGATACTCGGCGATATAAAGGGGCTCTACAGAAGGCTCTATAAGTAGCCTTCTGTCTGCCTTGCGCCGGATCAGCTTTTGTATATATTACCCCACATATCTGTTTTAGGCAAAAACATCGGAGTCTTTGCCATGTAAGTCCTGTATTCCTCTCCAAATTCCTTTATCATGGCCTTTTCTTCTTTTCTGGCCAGATGGTAGTACGCCCATATTATGACTGGGAAAAGCACGAGCGTCGGGATGGTGGGCCAGTGGATGAGCTGGCCCATGATAGCCATATATATTCCGATATACTGGGGGTGTCTTATGTAGCGGTAAATGCCGTCGGTAACAAGTTTTTTGTCATTTCTTGTCTCGTAGATCCGCTTCCACCCCTTGATGATCAGGGAGATACCGGCAAAGACAAAGCCGTATCCTACGAACATCTCCACCATGGCCATGCTAGTCCCCCATCCAAAGAGCGAGGACCAGAGATGGCCGCTCATGTGAAGCCACGGGATATCTATTCCGAGAAAAGAGGTGAGAATGTATATGGTCAGCGGAAAGCCGTACATCTCGGCGTATAGGGCTACGATGAAGGCCTGTATAAGGCCGACGTTGCGCCACTCCTTAAAGCCCTTGGGAACGAGGTATTTATAGATGATCCA
>CAZUFI010000080.1:0-4502 GCA_964618745.1 uncultured Thermodesulfobacteriota bacterium
GTATAGATTATCATAGGCTAGGCTATGAGTACGTGATAATAGAGAAAGATAAGCAGGATAATGAGATTGATTTTAAAGTGGGTAGATCTTTTGTCATGGTTCGTGCTACATTCTAGGGGGGAGCGGCCTTATAACAATAAGAACTTACAATATCTTTAGCTTAACTAGGCCGGTATTTCGATGAAACCAAGGATTCTAATAGTAGACGACAATGAGAGCAACCGCATCTTGCTAACGGCCAAGATGGAGGCCGATGGCTATGATGCCGATGTCGCATCTAACGGGCTTGAGGGGATAAGCAAGGCAGAGGGTTTGCACCCTGACCTGATCTTGCTGGATGTTATGATGCCTCAGCTTGATGGTTTTGAGACCTGCAGGCGGCTTAAGGGAAAGGATGAGACGCGCTATATTCCTGTAATAATGTTGACGGCACGCGCAGAGCTGGAAGATAAACTTATGGGGCTGGAGGTCGGGGCCGAGGACTATATAGTAAAGCCGTATAGTCTGGTCGAGATATCGGCTCGCGTCAGGTCGTTGCTGGCTGTTCGGGCCTTGTACGCAAGGCTTCGCGAGAGCGAGAAGATGGCAGCTCTCGGCGAGATGGTAGACGGTATAGCCCACGAGATACGCAACCCGCTTACGACGGTCGGTGGGATGGCAAGGCGTCTTTATGAGGCTGCCGAAGAAGACGTACATAAACGCTATGCCTCGACTATTATGAGCTCTGTCAAGAGGATGGAGCGCATGATGGCGCGTATCGATGAGTATAAAGGGATACTGGTCTCTACGCTTAAGCCCGGAGACCTGAATGCTGTTGTTAATATGGCGGTTAAAGAGGCTGCGGTACTTCTGGAAGATCTGGTAGACAGCACTGGCAAGAGAAAATCTATAGTTATAAATACCAGTCTATTGCCAGATGCGCCGCCGGTCAGTATCGATGCCATAAACCTCAAAATGGCGATCTTTAATATTATTCAGAATGCGGTAGAGGCCATTGAATCAAAGGGCGTGGTATTGCTGGAGACGGTCCTGCTGGATGAAAACACTCTGGCACTGAAGATTACTGACGACGGCATTGGTATGAGCGAAGACTTCGTTAAAAAGATCTTTCATCCTTTTTCTACCTCAAAGATGACAGGGGCCGGGCTTGGTCTTACCATAAGCTACAGGATTATTCAGGATCATAACGGCGTGGTAGAGGTCGAGAGCCGTGAGGGCCAGGGAACTACCTTTACGATAAGGTTTGTATTGACCCCGGGTGCTTTGGTCTCTTGATTGCCTGAAGCAAGTCGTTTAGCACTTAAGCGGTATTGCTTGCTGCCTTATAACTGTATTGTATTTGAAGTCAGCGTCATTTGCCTCTGGGTGGTCCAGATTGTAGTGCAGGCCGCGACTTTCTTTTCTCTGCTCCGCGCAGTCAATTATAAGCTCGGCTATGGTCGCGATGTTACGAAGCTCGATCAGATCGGGTGTTACGGTAAAGTCCCAGTAGTAGTCATTTATCTCTCGCTTTAAAAGCTCTATCCTGTTCTTGGCACGTTCCAGCCGCTTATCTGTACGCACAATACCAACGTAGTTCCACATAAACATCCTGATCTCATCCCAGTTCTGACTGATAACGACCATTTCATCGCTTGGCACGGCGCGTTCTGTCTGCCACGGCGATACCTTGGGGATAGAGTACTGGTTATCGCTTACGGCGTCCTCATCACTCATTGGTTTTATAGTAGCCGTTGCGGCCCTGCGAGCCATTACAAGGGACTCAAGCAAGGAGTTTGATGCCAGCCTGTTTGCGCCGTGCAAGCCGGTAAAGGCCACCTCGCCTATGGCGTACAGCCTCTCAATCGTAGAGCTGCCGTCTATATCGGTTACTACGCCGCCGCAGGTATAGTGCGCTGCCGGCACAACTGGAATGGGCTCTTTTGTAATATCTATGCCATAGCTCAGGCAGCGTTCGTATATTGTGGGGAAGCGGTCTTTTATAAAGGCCTCGCTTTTGTGGCTTATATCCAGGAATACGCAGTCGTCTCCTGATTTTTTAAGTTCAGAATCAATGGCACGAGCCACGGTATCTCGCGGGGCGAGCTCGGCACTGGGATGGTAGCGATCCATAAAACGCTTGCCGCAAGCGAGCCTGAGCAGTGCGCCTTCGCCTCTCAGCGCCTCGCTGATAAGAAAGCTCTTGGCCGTTGGGTGGTAGAGGCATGTAGGGTGAAACTGCATAAACTCCATATTGGCGATATCCGCTCCGGCGCGAAAGGCCATGGCAATGCCGTCGCCGGTTGCGACATCAGGGTTGCTTGTATAGAGGTATACTTTGCCTGCCCCGCCTGTAGCCAGAATAGTCCTACGGGCCAGAAAACTATTGATCTCTGAGTTTTCTTTGTTGAGGATATAAGCACCCCAGATTATTTCTTTGGTCTTATCTTGTGATGTCTTTTTGTTGTTTTTTACGAATTTAGAGTCTGTTATAAGGTCTACAGCGATATGATCTTCATAGATAGTAATATTGGCTGAGGCTCTGGCAGCATCGACCAGAGCGTTTTCTATCTCTCTGCCTGTGATGTCGCGCGAGTGCAGGATGCGCCGCTTTGAGTGCCCGCCTTCGCGCCCCAGGTCAAATTCCGTGTGGCCGTCTGTGGTGCGCTCTGTAAAGTGAACGCCAAGCTCTATTAATTCTTTTATACGCTCGGGGCCGTCTTTAATGACGACGGCTGCTACGTCTTTATTGGATAGTCCTGCTCCGGCCTCCAGAGTGTCTCTGATGTGGGAGTCAAAGCTGTCTTCCTTGCTCCAGACCGATGCTATCCCGCCCTGGGCGTAGTAGGTCGCACTCTCGGAGATCTCGCGCTTGGTGACGATTGATACCGTGCCGTATTTGGCCGCTTCCAGGGCAAAGGTAAGGCCTGCTATGCCCGAGCCTATTATCAGAAAATCAGAGCGTATCTCCAGTGTCCTTCTCCTTATAAATATGCTGCATTAATCTTTTTCAGATTAAGATAATAAAAAACTTTTGTCAAGTCGACTCTCTGCCGATATTAATAAGGTATGGTTGTCTTTTTTTATGCATAATCAGGTATTTCTTCAAAAATAACTTGTACTTTGGTTCTCAGGGATATAGAATTTATTATGGCTGATCGATCTACTCAGACGACTCAGAACTTAATAAGCAGGTATCGAGGGTATATGGCGCTTGGCTTGACCTTTGTTTTGTCTCTGGCTCTGAGCGGGCCGACCTTTGCCGATTATTACTCATATGTCGATGAGAACGGTGCAATACATTTTACCAATACGCCAAACTCTGCCAAGTATAAGTGGTTTATGGCAGAGGGGGGGGGGAGTGCCGGGCCGAGCTACCTTTCCTACGATGAGTTGATCCACCATACGGCGCGTAAATACGAGGTTCCGCCAGAGCTTGTCTGGGCGATAGTCAAGACAGAGAGTAATTTTGATCCCCATGTCGTTTCAAAGGCCGGAGCCGTCGGGCTTATGCAGCTTATGCCGGCGACGGCAAGGATGTTGGGGGTTAGAGATAGCTACGACCCGGCTCAGAACGTAGATGGTGGAGTGAGGTTTTTAAGCCACCTGCTGGAGAAATTCAAGGGCAGGGAATCGCTAGCCATCGCTGCGTATAACGCAGGGGAGACGGCGATTAAAAGATACAATAATCAGATTCCGCCTTTTAAAGAGACACGCAGATACGTCATAAAGGTAAACAAAAATAGGAACTTATACTTAAATACGGTAAAGAACATTGCCAGATAACGAAACTCATGAAAATATAACAGAAGACCTCTGGAACCTGCCCAATAAGCTCTCGGCTGTGCGCCTTGCGGCCTCGCCCGTGCTTATTCTGCTATTGCTCTACCCGGGAAAGACTCTTAGTATCATAGCGACCTTTGTCTTTATACTCGCCTCTATTACCGACTGGCTCGACGGCTATATAGCCAGAAAGTCCAATATGATAACCGTCCTTGGCAAGTTTCTGGACCCGTTGGCAGATAAGCTGCTTATCGCCTCGGTCCTTATCATGCTTATTGCGCTGAATCGAGTACCGGCCTGGATGGTAGCCCTTATTGTCTCACGCGAGATAGCCATTACAGGGCTTAGAACCGTTGCCGTGATGAGTAAGGTCGTTATTCCGGCCAGTAAGCTTGGCAAGGCAAAGACCGTCTTCCAGATCGCCGCTCTAATCGCCCTTATCCTGCATTATCCATTCTTTGGAATTAACTTTCATGCCCTTGGAATGGTCCTTCTCTGGATAGCTCTTGTAGCTACACTCTATTCTGGCATGGATTACCTGTTAAAATTTTTCAGAAAATAACTTTTATTTAATTACTAGTTGCTCCACCTGCCTGCGCTCACCTTATTTTAAATCAAAAAATGACTTAAGTTTCATTTCTTCATGCCGACATTTCAATATCTACACAATTAAATTAATTAGTCGTAATTTAGGTTTATTAAAATAGACTGTAAGTTATTATTTTAATATTCGGTTGATT
>CAZUFI010000080.1:4602-7560 GCA_964618745.1 uncultured Thermodesulfobacteriota bacterium
CTCGGAGGTTTTGTCTTGCTTCTTGCAGTAATTCTCATTGCTACCTTTTGGGCCACCGGTGCTCAGAAGAAAAACGGTACGGCGATTGATCTGGCAGGCAGGCAGAGGATGCTTGCGCAGAGATTTGCCAGAGAGTTTTACTTTAGCGAGGTGATACCCAAACAAGTACAGAACAGCTCATTGACTGCTGCTAAAAGTGTCACGATGCAGGTCTTTGAGGATCGCGCTCAGTACACAAAGGGCATAGTAAAGCTTAAGAAAGAACTGAGTGGTTTCAGGCCTTCCCGGGAATGGACAACCACTGTTGGAGGAATGCCGTTGCCTGCGACCTTTGTCCAGGAGGTAGCGGAATCAATCAATGAAAAAGGGCTTTATCGTTACGATCTGCTAAGTAAATGGAATATAAACAAAGATAAAGGCCTTAACGTGGGTTTTGAGGAAGAGGCTTTTGGCAAACTCATAAGTAATTCAAAGGAGCCGTATTATAAGTTCATGGAGTATGACGGTAAGTTTGTCTTACGTTACGCAACCGCAGATATGGCAAGTGACAAGGCATGCGTAAGTTGCCATAACAATCACCCGGAGAGCCCCAAGAAGAACTTCATGTTAGGAGACGTCATGGGGACTCTTGTCGTTACCATCCCGATAACCGATGACATAGCGATTGGTAAGCAGTGGTTTGCCGCAACCGATGGTAAGAAGTCAGGGGGTGATAAACCTTACCTTCATACACAGAAGGTCTTTGAGACGACGCTCTCAGGTCTCTTAAAGGGCGGGGATGTTCCGCTTGATCTGGCAATGACCAAGTTTATCAAAATGGAGCCGGTTACAGATACCGCGACGATTGCGCAGCTCAAACATGTCGAGAAGGTCTGGAACGACCTGATAAAACTTACCGAGATTATTAGGAGTGCACAGGTCAATTCGCCACAGTACCTGAGTGCTATGATGGGACTTCAAAAGCTTGCAGGGGCGACCACAAAAGAGATGAATACCGCCGTTGGTATGATCAAGCAGTTAGGGGATAAACGCCTTAAAAGCCTGGTAACGACTCAGGTTATACTTATGTTGTTGGCAGTAGTGCTCTGTATCGCGGGCTGGTTTATAATCGGACGTACTGTTGTTCGCCCGATACTGCGTATTACAGGGCTCGCTCGCTCTATCGCAGACGGAGATCTTAGCGACGATGACCTTGTCATCAGAAGCAAAGACGAGATGGGGGTCTTGAGTACTGCTCTGAACAGGATGAAGGGCAACCTCAATAAGATGCTGGCAGAGGTCAAGGCTCGGTCTATTCAGGTTGGTACGGCAACGACTCAGCTCTCTGCTACGGCTACTCAGATAGTGGTTAATACGGATGTGCAGTCTGCTCAGACCAGTCAGGTGGCAACGGCCATGGAGGAGATGAGTGCTACTGTGATGGAGGTCGCAAAGAACTCACAGGGGGCTTCGGACTCGGCAGGTAGTGCTCAGGAGGTAGCCGTAAAGGGTGGTGACGTAGTAGAACGCGCTGTAGCGGGAATGATGGCCGTAGCCGATACGGTCAGAGAGAGTGCCAGTACAGTAGAGGTGCTTGGGAAAAGCAGTGAAGAGATCGGGACTATCATTGCGGTAATCAATGATATCGCTGATCAGACAAATCTGCTGGCCCTAAACGCTGCAATAGAGGCGGCTCGCGCAGGAGAGCAAGGCAGAGGCTTTGCCGTTGTCGCCGATGAGGTAAGGAAGCTCGCAGAGAAGACAACCAAGGCCACTAAAGAGATCGCCGATATGATCAAGACGATCCAGCGCGAGACAAAGGGGGCTATAGACTCGATGCAGAAGGGAACTGTGCAGGTAGAAGAAGGAGTAGAGCTTGCAACAGAGGCAGGTGCTTCGCTGCGAGAGATCGTAGAGAGTATTGAGGAGTCCAGCAATATGGTGCGCCAGATTGCCGTGGCCGCCGAGCAGCAGAGCGCAACGAGCGAAGAGATAACTACGAGTATCAACAATATAGCCAGCGTCTCGGGAGAGACCGCGCAAGGTGTGAAAGATATATCAATGGCAACCAATGACCTGACCGATGTAGCTTGCTCACTGGAGAAGATAGTGAGTGCTTTTACCTTGAACAAGAAAGGTAGTCATAAAGCAACTAAGCCGTTAGAGGGGCAGTCTGGTGATGACGGGGTTGCTAGAGATAAGCTAAGGGTTGTTTGACTTAAGTAATGGCTCTGAGGAAAAGGGGGGCGGCGGCAATCGTCATCCCCCTTTTTTTTATTGTTGATTAGTAGTTCTGGATTAGTGTGTGTTTTGTTTGTCTTAAAGATATCTAAAGTTCCCACCTTTGCCTGCCGATAAAATAGAATCAAACAACTGGAATGAATTGGGGTATTCCGGATTCCTATGGCTGAAACGGCCTCAAAATGAGTATACTAACAGTCAGCATTGAGGAGTACATTTATGAAAAACAGTATTAAGTTTAAACTCGGGGGTATACTGGCATCTATAGTGATTCTACTCTCTATAATAGTTGCTGCAACATTCTGGACAACCAACATACAGAATACAAGCTCTGAACTTGTAAATCTATCAGGGCGTCAGAGGATGCTTATTCAACGCTTTACAAAGGAATTTAGTTTTGCAGAGATGCAAGGCGTTACAACAGGTGTTAGAGGAGACGGTAAAGGTACTTACCTTCATACTCAGAAGATCTTCGAGACTACTTTATCGGGTTTTGTCAGTGGTGGTAAGGTTCCGCTAGATCTCGGCATGACCAAGTTTACTCAGATCGATGCCGTAACCGACGTAAATACTGCTAAAAAGCTTAAAGAAGTAAAGGTTCTTTGGGATCAGTTAATCTCTGAGACCAGACTTATACAGCAGGCAAAGGTCGGTGAGCCTTCATATATAGCGGCAACCGAGAGGCTTTTGAAGCTCTCAGGTAAGACGACAAAAGAGATGAATACCGCTGTAGGGTTG
>CAZUFI010000081.1:0-7520 GCA_964618745.1 uncultured Thermodesulfobacteriota bacterium
CAGGTACCGCAAGAAGCATGGGTATTAAGGTGGAGGGCTAAAGGAAGATGGCTAACAAAAGATATAAGGCAGCAAATGAGAAAGTAGAGGCTGAAAAGGCCTATGCGATAGACGAGGGCTTTAAGCTCCTCAGTGATACCGCTACCGCAAAGTTTGATGAGACCGTAGATATGGCCGTAAGGCTTGGTGTTGACCCAAGGCACGCAGATCAGATGGTTAGAGGTACGGTAGTGCTTCCTAATGGTCTTGGTAAGAATGTTAAGGTTGTTGTCTTTGCGAAGGGCGAAAAAGAGGCAGAGGCCAAGGCCGCAGGCGCAGATGTTGTCGGAAGCGACGAGCTCCTTGAGAAGATCAAGGGCGGATGGCTGGACTTTGATAAGGTCGTGGCTACCCCGGATATGATGGGGCAGGTCGGTAAACTCGGTAAGGTCTTAGGCCCTCGTGGTCTTATGCCTAACCCAAAGACCGGCACAGTGACGATGGATGTTACAAAGGCCGTAACCGAGCTTAAGGCCGGTAAGGTCGAGTACCGTGTTGATAAGGCCGGTAACTTGCATGTCTCTCTAGGTAAGGCAAGTTTTGGCCCGGATAAACTCAAAGAGAACTTTGGCTCTCTTATGGAGTCGGTCATCAAGGCCAAGCCAAGCTCAAGCAAGGGGCAGTACCTGAAGGGTGTATTTATATCCAGCACAATGGGCCCTTCGGTAAGGCTTGATACAGCAGAGATAAGGACTTCTTATAGGTAGGTTTTTTTATGTGGCCCGGTCTCGGGCCACATTGTTTTTATATTTATTTAGAACAAAGGTCAGAGAAAGTAGGTGCCCGTTGTAACGGGCCTAAAGTTCCTACCGAGACCAGTTAAAGTACCCCGGGCTGATTAGGTTTTTCAAAGGTGTCGCAGTAGGTATCTTTGGTTATTTGATTGTCAGGCAGGTGGTTTTTGTTTTTACTGGACTCTGTAGGGAATTTAGCGTGACTGCCTGAAGGTGGTCGCCATGCTTTTCTTTCTCAGGCCGTAACTTAGATAGAAAGGAGGGATAGAAAGAGTGCAGACAAGACAAGAGAAAGAAGCACTGGTAGAGCAGTTTCGCGAGAAGATCGGCAGAGCCGATGCCGCATTCCTCGCAGACTACCGTGGCATAGAATCAAATAGCATGAATGAACTCCGCAAAGGCCTGAGAGGGGCCGATGTTGATTTTACCATCATGAAGAACTCGCTGGCGCGTATAGCTCTTAAGGGTACTCCTTGTGAGCCTATAAGTGCTGAACTTAAAGGTACGATGGCGATAGCCCTGAGCTTTAAGGACGCTGCTGCGGCGGCAAAACAACTCACCATATTTGCTAAAGACGAGCCAAATCTTGACCTTAAGATGGCTGTGCTTGGCGGCAAGACCATTGACGTAAATGGCATTAAGGCCCTGGCGGAGCTACCTTCAAGAGATCAGCTTATCGCTCAGTTGCTTGGTTGCATGAACAACATACCTGGAAGTTTCGTAGGTGTGCTGGCGGCTGTACCAAGGAAGTTCTTATTTGCCTTGAACGCAGTAAAAGACGCAAAGCAGGATGCCGCTTAAGACTTCGGCGTTTATTTTATTAAATTTAAACCAATATATTTGGCTGCTATATGCGGCTTTAATCCTAAGGAGGAAGTACAATGGCTGGCGTAACAAAGGAAGATGTAGTTAAGTTTATCGAGGATATGACAGTACTAGAGCTCTCAGAGATGGTAAAGGAGCTTGAAGATAAGTTTGGAGTAAGTGCAGCAGCACCGGCGGCCGTAGCAGTAGCAGGCGTACCGGCAGCGGGCGCACCGGCGGCCGAGGAGCAGACCGAGTTCACAGTCGTGCTCAAGAACGTTGGCCAACAGAAGATCAAGGTCATCAAAGAGGTCAGGAGCGCAACAGGTCTCGGACTTAAAGAAGCCAAGGATCTCGTTGACGGAGCCCCTAAGGACGTTAAGGAAGGTCTTAGCAAAGACGACGCCGAGGCACTTAAGAAGAGCCTTGAAGAGGTCGGTGCAGAGGCAGAGGTTAAGTAAGGACTTTTTTATGGTAGCAGGGCCCTTTTCGAGGGGTCCTGCTATCTTTTATTTTTAAGCTGGAATATAGCAGTATTAAATACTTTTAAATCTATGCAGTGGTCTTAGAATTGGGCCCCTGCTATTCTCAGTTTTATGATAATGCACTTTTAAAGAGTTTTTTTGGTCGCATATATACCACTGAAGGCCTACGGATTATTTTTATGTGTCGTGGTCTTCGCAAACAAACAAGGTTAAAAGGAGTATAAAAGTATGGCTCAGACTTTGATTAATGGCCATCTGTTGAGGAAGGACTTCTCGCGTATTGGTAAGGTTTTGGAGATTCCTGATCTTATCGAGGTGCAGAAGAAGTCGTTCAGGGAATTTTTGCAGCTCGATGCAGTGCAAGAGAGCGATGAGGCTGGACTCCAGAGTATCTTTAAGGGTGTATTTCCGATAACCGATTTTAGCGGTAATTCTTCGCTGGAGTTCGTGAGCTATGATCTCTTGACCCCGAAGTACACCGAGGCCGAGTGCCTTCAGAAGGGGCTGACCTATGCCTCTCCGATGAAGATTCAGGTGATGCTAACGGTCTGGGACAAGGACGAAGAGACAGGGACCAAGAGTGTTCGTGATATCAAGGAGCAGGAGGTCTACTTCGGCGAGATCCCTTTGATGACCGACAATGGTAGTTTTATCATCAACGGTACCGAGCGCGTCATAGTAAGTCAGCTTCACCGCTCGCCTGGAGTCTTTTTTGAGCACGAGAAGGGCAAGGCCTATACCGGCAAGCTCCAGTTCACGGCACGCGTTATTCCTTATCACGGTTCGTGGTTGGACTTTGAGTGTGACCAGAAGGACTGGATCTATGTTCGTATAGATAAAAGAAGAAAGATGCTCGCTACTATTTTACTTAAAGCCCTTGGCTACTCAGTAGAAGAATTGCTAAATTATTTCTATCCCAGCGAGAGAATTGTTATAGAAGGCCGTAATATCGAGAAGAGCATAGAGCTTGAGTATATTGTCGGACAGCGTGCAAGCCTTGATATCAAGCACCCGGAAAGCGGCGATCTTATAGTCAAAAAAGACAGGAAGATAACCAGGCTTCTGGCCCGCAAATTAGTCGAGGCCGGTGTGGAGTTCATCCCTGTCGAGGCCGAGGATATAATCGGGCGTGTTGCCTCGCAGGACATAGTAGACCCTTCTACAGGAGAGGTCGTCCTTGAGTGCAACCAGATACTTACCCGTGAGGTTCTCGACGAGATATCAGAGCGTAAGATAAACAACTTTAATCTAATCTTTATCGAGGCCATGGGGACTTCCTTCAGGGAGACCCTTTTAAATGACCGCTTAAGCGATGAGGACACTAAGCCTATTACCGATTATAGGGCTGCTCACCCTGATGATCCTATCAGCAACCTTACGCTTAACGCAAAGATCGAGATATATAAGAGGCTAAAGCCAGGTGAGCCGCCGACCGTAGAGATGGCGACGAAGTTCTTTAATAACCTCTTTTTTACAGCCGACAGGTATGATCTCTCTAAGGTCGGTAGGCTGAAGCTTAACCGTAAACTTAGCCTTGATGTAGTTCTGGAGAATACGACGCTTACCAAGGAAGATATAATGGGAGTGGTCAGGTATCTGCTTGGGCTTAAAAACGGCCTTGGTGCGGTAGATGATATCGATCATTTAGGTAACAGAAGGGTCAGAAGCGTTGGTGAGCTTCTTGAAAACCAGTACAGAATAGGGCTGCTCCGTATGGAGCGTGCCGTACGCGAGAGAATGAGCCTTGGTGAGATCGAGACGCTTATGCCAAATGATCTTATAAATCCAAAGCCGGTAACAGCAGTTATAAAAGAGTTTTTTGGCTCAAGTCAGCTTAGCCAGTTCATGGATCAGACCAACCCGCTCTCGGAGATTACGCATAAAAGGCGTCTTTCCGCTCTTGGTGCGGGTGGACTTACGCGAGAGCGTGCGGGCTTTGAGGTCCGTGATGTCCACGCAACTCATTACGGCAGGATATGCCCGATTGAGACACCTGAGGGGCCGAATATCGGTCTTATCGTCTCGCTCAGTACCTACGGCACTGTAAATGACTATGGCTTTGTCGAGACCCCTTACAGGAAGGTTAAGGACGGAAAGGTCAGCAATAAGATCGAGTATCTTTCAGCTCTTGATGAAGAGAACCATATCATTGCGCAGGCCAATGCCCTGCTTGACGACAACCAGCGTTTCACCGCCGAGTTCATATCGTCGAGAAAGTCAGGTGAGTTCGTAATGGCAAGGCCGGATGAGATAACCCTTATGGACGTCTCTCCTAACCAGCTCGTCAGTGTTGCCGCCGCCCTTATTCCGTTTTTGGAAAACGACGATGCCAACAGGGCGCTTATGGGAAGTAACATGCAACGCCAAGCCGTACCTCTGGTTAATACCGAGGCCCCGCTTGTCGGTACCGGCATGGAGTATGTCGTCGCGCGTGACTCGGGTGTTACGATAGTCGCAAAGCGTGCAGGCGAGGTTCAGAACGTCGATGCCAGGCGTATTGTCGTCAGGGCCGACGACGGAGATGTTGAGATATATAGCCTTGTTAAGTTCAGAAGGTCTAATCAGAATACATGTTTTAATCAGAAACCTCTGGTAAGTGAGGGGATGCGTATAGAGCAGGGGCAGATAATAGCCGATGGGCCTTCGACCGATGAAGGCGAGCTAGCCCTTGGCAAGAACGTCCTGGTGGCATTTATGCCATGGGGTGGTTATAACTTTGAGGATTCAATCCTTATAAGTGAGAGGCTGCAAAAGGAAGATACCTTTACCTCTGTCCATGTCGAAGAGTTTGAGACGGTATCTCGTGATATTAAACTCGGTAAAGAAGAGATTACCCGTGATATTCCTAATGTCGGTGAGGATGCGCTTAAAGACCTCGATGATAGTGGAATAATCCGTATAGGTGCCGAGGTTGCCCCTGGCGATATACTGGTAGGTAAGATCACGCCAAAGGGTGAGACGCAGCTATCTCCAGAGGAAAAACTGCTTCGCGCAATATTTGGCGAGAAGGCGGAAGATGTCAAGGATACATCGCTGCGAGTTCCTCCCGGAATCGAGGGTGTTGTAATCGATGCTAAGGTCTTCTCTCGTAAGGGAGTAGAAAAGGACGAGCGTGCCAAGAGCATAGAAGAGCAGGATACGCAAAACCTTGAAGATGATCGTGACGATAAACTTAGTATCGCAAGGACGACCTTTACAAATCGTGCCGGTGTATTGCTGATAGGTAATAAGTCTGGCGTTAAGCTTGCCAACAAGAAGGGTGATCTTCTTATAAGTAAGGGTGATGTTATAACCGAGGCTCTTCTCGGGATGATACCTGATAGCAGGTGGTGTGAGATAATACCTGCTGGAGATGATAAGGCCGAGCAGGAACTGGTAAGACTTAATGGCGAGCTTTGCAAGCAGCTGGAGATTATCAATACAGTCTTTGACGATAGGATGAGCAGGCTCAAGCGTGGTGATGAACTACCTCCGGGCGTCATCAAGATGGTCAAGGTCTATATCGCTATGAAGAGGAAGATATCTGTTGGCGATAAGATGGCCGGGCGTCACGGCAACAAGGGTGTTATCTCAAGGATAATGCCGGAAGAGGATATGCCGTTCCTTAAAGATGGTACTTCAATTGATCTGGTCCTTAATCCGCTTGGCGTCCCGTCAAGGATGAATATCGGGCAGATCCTTGAGACACATATGGGTTGGGCCACCAGAGCCATCGGAGAAGAGATCAACCGTATGGTAGAACAGGCATGTAACCCTACTGTCATCAAGGATAAGATAAAGAAGGCTTACGGCAGCAATGAGTTCAGTAAATTTATAAACTCGCTCTCTGATGATGAGGTCCTTAATGTGGCCCGTCGTATGAAGCGTGGCATAAATATAGGTACTCCTGTCTTTGACGGAGCTACCGAGGTAGATGTTAAGGAGGCTCTGGAAGGGGTCGGATTCTCAGCTACAGGTAAGACGCGTCTTTATGATGGGCGCAGCGGCGAGGCCTTTGATGAGGACGTAACCGTTGGTATGATGTATATCCTGAAACTTCATCACCTCGTAGATGATAAGATTCATGCAAGGAGTACCGGGCCGTACTCGCTGGTCACACAGCAGCCACTCGGTGGTAAGGCCCAGTTCGGTGGTCAGAGGCTTGGAGAGATGGAGGTCTGGGCGCTTGAGGCTTATGGCGCGGCCTACAGTCTGCAAGAGTTTTTGACCGTCAAGAGTGATGACGTGCCTGGTAGAACGCGTATGTATGAGTCTATCGTAAGAGGAGACTATGCGCTGGAGCCGGCGATGCCGGAGAGCTTCAGTGTTCTCATTAAGGAATTGCAGAGCCTTGGGCTCGACATCAATCTTTTGCAGCTTGATGAGTGATAGTTGGTATTTCAGCTCTATGAATCCGGGCGTGGTTGTCCGTTATGTTCTTAAAAACTAAGGAGATTGCCTGTGGAAAGCCTCATGGCTCTTTTTGATAAACAAAAGAAATCAACTGATTTTAACGCAATTAAGATAATTATAGCTAGTCCCGAGAAGATTCGGGAGTGGTCTTTTGGTGAGGTCAAGAAGCCTGAGACCATTAATTATCGTACCTTTAAGCCCGAACGGGACGGCCTTTTCTGTGCCAAGATCTTCGGCCCTGTAAAGGACTTTGAGTGTAACTGCGGAAAGTACAAAAGAATGAAGCACAGAGGTGTTGTCTGTGAGAAGTGCGGCGTTGAGGTAATACCCTCAAAGGTCAGGCGTGAAAGACTTGGCCATATCGAGCTTGCCACACCTGTTGCCCATATATGGTTTTTAAGGAGTCTTCCTTCTCGCATCGGTACGGCCCTTGATATGACGCTTAAAGAGGTCGAAAGGGTGCTTTATTATGAGAATTTTGTCGTTACCGACCCAAGAGGGACAGACCTTAAAAAGGGTGAGCTCTTGACCGATGAGAAGTTCCATGAGGCTACGGAGCAGTATGGCATCGATACCTTTGATGCCGGCATGGGGGCCGAGGCCGTTCGTAAGCTCTTGCGTGAGTTAGAGCTTAAAGAGCTATCAAAGACCCTTCGTGTTGATATGCGCGAGACCGCATCGGATGCCAAGCGTAAGAAGATAGCCAAGAGGCTCAAGGTCGTCGAGGCATTCCTTCATTCGGGCAATAGCCCTGAGTGGATGGTGCTGGAGGTAGTACCTGTACTGCCGCCGGATCTACGCCCTCTTGTCCCGCTCGATGGTGGTCGTTTTGCGACAAGTGACCTTAATGACCTTTACAGAAGGGTTATTAACAGGAATAACAGGCTTAAAAAACTTATGGAGCTTAATGCCCCTGATATTATTATTCGTAACGAGAAGAGGATGTTGCAGGAGGCCGTAGACGCGCTATTTGATAACGGAAGGCGTGGCCGCATCATCACAGGCCAGAACAAAAGGCCGCTTAAATCCTTAAGCGATATGATCAAGGGTAAGAGCGGACGTTTCA
>CAZUFI010000082.1:0-7460 GCA_964618745.1 uncultured Thermodesulfobacteriota bacterium
ACTTCGCATCAGGTGTAGTTGCCTCTGCCTGAGCGGCCTTCGCCGGTGCAGCAGCTTTCGCTGGAGCGGCCTTCGCCGGTGCAGCAGCCTTAGCTGGTGCGGCGGCCTTAGGGGCTGTCTTTACCTTTGTCTCGATTATCAGCTCTGGCTCAGCAGCCTTCGCCGGTACAGCGGCCTTCGCCGTGCCAGCCTTCGCAGCAGCCGCGACGAGCTCTGCCTCCACACTACCTTCGGCGGCCTTATCGCTCTCGCTCTGCAACCTTTCGGCACGCGAGGCCTTACCCTCAATACATGCATCGGCTATCGCATTCGAGAAGAGATCGATTGCCCTGATGGCATCGTCATTGCCAGGGATTATGTAATCTATCTCATCAGGATCACAGTTACTGTCAACTATAGCAACGACCGGGATACCTAATTTTCTTGCTTCTTTTACCGCAATGGTCTCACGCCTTGAATCAACTATAAAGAGCGCTGCAGGAGCCTTGGTCATCGACCTGAGTCCACCCAGGTTCTTCTCTATCTTAAGCCTTTCTCTCTCAAGCTTTAAAAGTTCTTTCTTGGTATGACCGCTGGTATCGCCGGTCTCCTTCATTGCATCAAGCTTCTTAAGCCTATCCAAGCTCTTCCTGACGGTTGAGAAGTTAGTAAGTAATCCGCCTATCCAGCGGTTATTAACGTAATCCATACCGCATTTTACAGCAGCCTGCTCAATTGAGTTCTGGGCCTGCTTCTTGGTTCCGACAAAAAGAACCTTACCGCCGTTGTCGGCAACGCTCTTTATAAAGTCGTTGGCAACCTTAAACATCTTGACCGTCTGCTGAAGATCGATAATATAAATGCCATTTCTTGCGCCAAAGATATAGGTCTTCATCTTCGGATTCCATCTCTTGGTCTGGTGACCAAAGTGCACTCCTGTCTCCAAGAGCTGTTTCATTGTCAAATACGCCATCTTTTTACTTCCTCCGTGATTTTGGTTTTACCTCCGCACCATAAAAAACCCGAGAACTTATCAGGTTCGCCGAAACCCCCGAACTATCAAGAACTATCAAGAAGACTCAGGGACACCATCGACACTAGCTTAAGTGCGTGTGTAATGTAAGACTCTATTTTTTACCATAAAGGCCTGTTTCTTTCAAGAAAAAAGTATTTAAAACAACTATTTCGTCTATTCCGTACTGCCGACTGCGAAGCCTTTACCAGCACGAAGCAGGACCTCGGAAAGTTATTCTCTAAAGTGTATCAGCATAGAGGCGATATACTCTAGATAGGTATTAAAAGCTACGCAGCTTCAGTAACGCCCTGTTTGACTAAAAAACCCATAATTGGTATAATTTACAGTCAGGTTATGCCTGACTAAATCAGGATAAGCGGTAATTATGACTACAAAAGAGGCTATCGATAAGATCCAGACGCTTAAGGCCAACCTTGAGCGTGTAATAAAGGGGAAAGAAGCCGTTATCGAGCTTGCCATAGCCTCCCTTCTGGCCCGAGGCCATCTTCTTATCGAGGACGTACCGGGGGTTGGAAAGACAACGCTCGCCCATAGTCTGGCACGCAGCATAGACGCAAGTTTCCAGAGAATACAGTTCACCAGCGATCTTATGCCATCGGATATAGTCGGCGTCAGCATCTTCAATGAGTCAAAGATGAGTTTTGAGTTCAAAAAAGGCCCTATTTTTGCCAATGTAGTCCTGGCCGATGAGATAAACCGTGCCACACCCAAGACGCAGAGCGCTCTGCTTGAAGCGATGAGTGAAGAGCAAGTCTCGGTCGATAACATCACCCACCGCCTGCCAAGCCCTTTTATAATACTAGCCACACAGAACCCGCTTGAGTACGCAGGGACCTTCCCGCTGCCGGAGAGCCAGCTGGACCGCTTTACCATCTCCACCCAGATAGGTTACCCAACAGAAGAGGTCGAGCGTGAGATTATCAGCTCTAAAAACACCCGCCCTCTCCATGAGGTATTATCGCCGGTGGTTACCTCCGAAGAGATCACGGCCATGCAGGATATAGCCCTTACCGTCAAGATGGAGGAAGACCTCCTGACCTATATAGTAAAGATCTGCGCTGCCACCAGAGAGCACGCCGATATAAAGCTTGGAGTAAGCCCCAGAGGGGCAATGGCCTTTCACAGGGCCGCTCAATCCATAGCCCTCATAAACGGGCGAGACTACTGCACGCCCGACGATATAAAAAGAGTCGCCGTACCGTGTCTGGCGCACCGAGTAATGCAGACCAGACACGCAATGGAAGACTCCATCAAAGAGCCGGCACTGCTGATAGAAGAAGTAGTAGAAGGCATCGCCGTACCGATCTAGCAAAGCCCTTATCAAGACAGGTATAGATCACTGGCAACTTACGGCTGAGACTCTTACCGCGTTAAAAAAAACAGCGAGGTCCTTATGCCACGCATCCCAACCATTACAGCCCCCCTGCCCTGGCTAACGGCAGTCGCCTCAAAGGCCTTTACCAAAACCCCAAACTCCAAGCGGCGCGGAGTACGGCACAAACTTCGTAAATTACAATTCACCAAAGAAGGCACGCTCTATATCGTAGCCATCTTTATCCTTGGCATAGCCGCCATAAATACCGGCAACAACATGCTATACCTGATACTGGCCACTCTCTTATCCCTCATTGTCATATCAGGTATGATGAGTGAGCCGATACTGCGAAAGATAATGATCAAAAGACAATTTCCGCAGCGAGTCTATAGGGGCACTCCAACGCGCGCCAGACTGGTAATTAAAAACAACAAACGTCTGGTTCCTTCCTACTCTATTAATATCGATGAACTGCCAATTGATAACGTAGACTCAGAGCCAACCTATATAGTCAAGCTCGACCCCAACGCAGCGGCGACCCATATAACAAAATACAACTTTAAAAAACGAGGTCTCACAACACTCGACGGCTTTAGACTGAAGACCCGCTTCCCATTCGGCCTATTTATGAAGTTCAAAACAACCCTGAGTAAAGAACAGATCCTGGTCTATCCGGCTGTGCACAGCCTAACGCCCGGAGAGGTACTCAAAACCCTGAACTCCAGCGGAGTAAACCACCATACAGTGCGTGGCGATGGCACCGACATATACGGACTGCGTAACTACACTAAGAACGACGACGCACGCCACATACACTGGAAGGCCAGTGCGCGAACAAAAAGACTACTGACAAAAGAATATGAAAAAGAAAACGACAACAAGATAGTAATCGTCTTTGATAATTTTCCGCCCTCAGGTGAAGATGACAATGACCTGGACAACGAACGCAGGTTTGAGGCAATCGTAGACCGCACGGCCTCGCTGGCAAATCACTTTATAGAGAAAGACTACCACGTAAGCCTAAAGACCCGTAGCAATGAAATACCGTTTTCCAGCGGAGGCGACCAGCTTGAACGCATCCTGCACCATCTGGCCATAATCGAACCGGTAAACGGCAAGGGCGTATTATCACTAAAGGTTATTTCGAGTTAAAGGACATATACAGCATGCACTTTCATACATATACAACGATAATAAGGGTTCTACTCACAGCTCTGGGGTTTGCCGCCGTAAGTCTGGTGGGAGAGCTTGGCCAATCGTTCTTATTTATTATCGGAGTCGTCACGCTCATATCTCTGGCTATAAACGTAAAATACGAGCTCACGATAGCACCGCGCTTGTGGAATATACTGGCGGTAATAATGCTGCTGGGCTTTATCATCAACTACATTGCATTTGACCACAACCTCATGAGCTCGGGCGCGGCATTTCTGGCCTTGATGGTAGCCCTCAAACTCTTTGATCTGCGCGGCGTGCGAGACCATCTCCTGCTATATGTACTGGTTTTTTTGGAGATAATAATAGCTGCCGCCTCGACCGTTAGCCCTGCCTTCTTCGCCATACTGGCAGCCTTTGTCATAACCTCTATCTGGGCGATGGTCCTCTTTAATATCAGGCGCGACTACGAACAATGGAACGGCAAAAACAAGGTAATCACCCAGCGCGGCCTCCTTAGCCCGAGCTTCTTCCTCTATACCGTCGCCATCACTACCTTCTCGCTTGTCATGACACTTATGCTTTTCTTTATTATTCCAAGAATCAGTTCAGGGTTCTTGGAGCGTGAAAACAAAAACATCTCAAGTGTACCTGGCTTTGCCGACCAGCTCACGCTTGGCAGTATCGGGCGCGGCAAGGGCTCAAGCAAAATAGTAATGCGCATTGAGTTTCCAAAAACAAGTGGGCCTCCTATAAATATGTATATTAAGGGCACGACACTTGATAACTACGACGGGCGCAACTGGCGCAGAAGTAAAAACGAAAAGAGAAAGATAAAACAACATAAAAACAATGAATTCTTATCTAACAACGAGGCCAAAGGTCGAACCTTTAATCAGTTAATTATGCTCGAACCACTTAATACAAACATACTCTTTGCCGCCACCCCATGGTCAAGGATCTCTGGCAACTTTAAAGCACTGGAGACCGACGACTCCGGCACTCTTTACATGGAGAACAAGCCGTTTTCTAGAACCACCTACTCGGTATGGTCCGGGTTGGACGGACGAGAAAAGGCAGAGTTGAAGACCGCCGAGCTAAAACGTTACCTGCAACTACCAAGGCCTGACCAAGAAGACAGTAAAGAGATCCAGGCCTTTGCAACAGAGCTCATAGCAGACGAAAAGACCGAGTACGGCGCGGCACGTAAGATCGAAGATCACCTCAGGCACAACTACAGATATACGCTTAACCCAGAAAAAGGTGCAGGCAAAACACCTCTATCCGATTTTCTCTTCCACGCCAAAGAAGGCTTCTGCGAACAATACGCTACATCTATGGTAATAATGCTTCGCACCCTTGGGATTCCGGCGCGAGTCGTCACCGGCTACGTTCAGGGCCAATGGAACGACTTTGGCAACTACCTGCTGATGCGCCAACAGGACACACACAGCTGGGTCGAGGCGTACATGCCCTATAATTATTCAAAGAACAAAATTCGGCCCCTCGACAAAGCAGCTATACAGATGGCATGGATACGCTTTGACCCAACGGCTAGCCAGGGGCGTGTCTCCCCTGTCAAGTCCTCACGTCTGGCCCTCTATATCGATGCCCTTAAGTGGCGCTGGACTAGAAACATTGTAAACTACACGATGGACGATCAGATAGAGACGGCTATAACCTTACAGCAACGCACAAGCCAACTGAGCAAATGGTTTAAATCCATATTAGAACAACTGCCGAGCCTAAAAGACAAAGCAGCAAAGAGCGGACAGACCCTGCCACTTGTCATTGCGCTTATTTTAATTGGCGCAGCCTTTTTAATCGTAGTTATTAACCGAGGCAAAGCCGGTACAACTATAAAGACACCGGCCTTCTACCTGGAAATGCTAAAGATACTAAAAAAGAAGGGCATCGAAAAAAGTAAGTTTGAGACACCTTTGGAGTTTGCGTTAAGGCTCGACGACAGGGCGGTAGATAAGATTACAGAGCTCTTCCAGACAAGGCGCTACCGAGAGACCCCTTTAAGCACTAAAGAATTAACAGAGTTAAAAGGGCTACTTGACAATATAAAAGAGAACAAGGCAGTGGTTAAGACTGATGCGGCATGAGGCTCTGACATAGAAGACAGCCCCCACCATTAGAACAAGAGCACAAGGTAATTGCACCGTAGAATAAGGCGCACCCGCCAATTATTCTTGCGTTGCAAATACCTGAAGACTTGGCTTTGCAGTCATCTCAAGACAACAAAAGGCATCAGAAATGGGCTTTCTGAAGACACCTCTCCAACTCGCCAACAAGGACCGTAAGCTGAATAGGTTTAGGAACATAGCCGTCAAAGCCTTCTTTCAGGAATTTCTCCTCATCTCCTTTCATAGCTGAGGCGGTAAGGGCCAGCACCGGTATACCTTTAGTACTTTCACGGCTCTTTATAATATGAGTAGACTCCATCCCGTCCATCTCAGGCAGATTTATATCCATAAGGATTATATCAGGACGATGAGACTCTGCCATATCCACGGCCTCTTTGCCATTGGAAGCCTCCAGCACCCCATAGCCATGGACCTGCAAGAGTTCCTTGACCAATACCTTATTCATGTAGTTATCCTCAACAACAAGTATCCTGACATTCTCAGTAGTCTCCATAGCCCCCTAACTCCTGCATATTACGACTTTATTACCACCTGAACTATATGCCTCGCTTAACGAATGCTCCAAAACCCCCAGAACATCAAGCCCATCACCAAGCGGCAGACTTGCAGCCCCGATGCTAACCGTCAATTGCCCATCGTCGTCAAGTGATGGGAAGAGATTCATCTCCACCATCTTCCTTACCTTCTCTGCCACCAGAGCCGTCTCCTCACCGGATATACCCGGCAAGAGTATGGCAAAAGAATCTCCGCCATAACGCGTAACGCAATCGGCCTTACGTAGATTATTTGTAAAGAGCCTTGATATATCACAGAGGGCATCGTCTCCATTTGCCACACCATGGGCCTGATTATATTCCGAGAAGTTATCAATATCTATGATCATAACCGAGCATGCCTGTTTATATCTCTGACTCCTTGATATCTCACGAGATAGTAGTATATCAAAGTACCTCTTATTAAAAAGCTTCGTAGTTCTATCGATAAGATTAGCCCTATCAGGAAATGAAAGCTCCAGCAACCGTATCTCGGCTATCAGATCTTCTTTGGAGAAGCTGGCCTTTCTAATGATCTTATCTATGTTATCACCAAGCCTCTGCTTATCCTCCGTTGTAATGTCCTTAGCCGTAAAGATAACTACAGGAATATTACGAGCCACTGGATGCTCTTTAAGCCTATCTACGACATCATAACCACTCACCCCCGGCATCATAAGGTCAAGCACGATAAGATCTGGCTCATCACGTATGGCCGTTATTATAGCCTCTTCACCACCGTTGGCCGTATAAACGACAAAGTCTTCTTTCTCAAGAATATCGCTGAGAAGAGTCAGCACCTGCGGCTCGTCATCAACGACCAGGACATTGAGCTTACGTCTTTTACGACTCTTGACGAAGTTCAGCCTATTAATGGTATCTACAAGTTTTGCCTTATCTATCGGTTTCTCAATATAATCGACAGCACCAAGGGCAAAACCAAGCTCTTTGTTATCAGTTGCAGAGACTATAACGACAGGTATGTCCTTGCTCTCTTCGTGGACCTTCAGCTCTTTCATAACCTCCCAGCCGTCTTTTTCTTGCAGGGCCACACCGCAGACTATCGCAAAGGGTCTGAGCTCTCGGGCCTTTTCAATTACTTCAAGGCCATCTTTTGCCGTCTCTATCTCATAACCTCCACCGCTCAGATAAATATGAATAAGATGATTTACATCCTCACTCTCACCGGCGACAAGGATCAGAGGCCTCTCGATAATATCATCTACAGCCTTGACCACCACCTCCGGCATTATCCGGGTCTGCCTCAACTCCAGCTTATCGCTGCCCTG
>CAZUFI010000083.1:0-1710 GCA_964618745.1 uncultured Thermodesulfobacteriota bacterium
TCTTCATTGCCGGTAAAGAAGACAAAGCGTTTTTTTATATTGGGGAATTTTTTAAGGGCCTGCTTGTATAGCTCTATCCCGTCTAGCTTTGGTAGATCTACTGCACTTATTATCGCCGCGTAGAATGTATGGCTGATCTTCTTAAGTGCCGCATTACCGTCGGTGACTATATCTACAGAGCCTTCTTTGTTTAATATTGTAGATAACATATTGGCTACTACGTTACTGCTCTCTATGATAAGTATTTTTTCATTCCACAGAGTAGGGAGCGGTTTGATTGCCTGGAGAAACTCAGCGTGCTCTATATTGTTCTCAAGGAAGCGTTCGATGCGACGCCGATGCTGCTGGATATTGGTTGCAATATCTATGAAGTCATCGGTGGTGTCCTTCATAGAGCCTAGAATATAGGCGAAGATGTCGTTCCACTCCGAGTACTCTATCTTAATGGTATGGTCAAGGACCCCAGCTCTTGAGAGCTTACCTTTTTCAATATCCCTTGTAAAGTCGATTAGAGGCTTATTTATCTTCTTCTTGGTTTTATCATCCAAGGAGATGTAGGACGGCTCCAGCGAGGTTGCCGCAGTGCTCTCTAAATGTTGTTTGGCCTTTAATAAGAGCCGGTAGTGCTGATTCTCGTCTTTAGAAAGCCCAGTCAGTAACTTGCAAAACTCAGAATCATCTTTAAAGAGTTTAGCGGCCTTGTTATATGTCTGACCCGATTTCTCTTCCATATGGATGAGCCATTCTATGGCTTCGCGCATGGTCCCTAGCTCCGCTACAAGTAAATGATATCTGGTTTATGTATATATTAGTGTGTATCGTGGTGTTTGTCAAAGGTTCTGTTTATGATATTTTGTTTTTATTGAACGCCATCTGCAATTGATATGTTATTTGTCACGATATATAGTCAATCTTTATTAAGTAAGGGAATGATTGCTTCACAGGTAATGGTAAATTGTTTTTTTAGTATAATCAAAGATACCCTGATAAAAGAAGGTACTTTCATCTAGGTCGCTGAGTAACTACTGTGTAACGCAGAGAGATACGGCTTTATAAAGGTCTTTCACGGATCTGGTGAGCAGGTAGTTGAGAGCTTTAATCCCTTGTTTTTCACGGCATTATCCTGTATATTTTCTTTATGAAGTGTCCTTTCTGTTCACATCTCGAAGATAAGGTTATAGACTCAAGGCTTTCGCAGGACGGCTCGGTTACGAGGCGTCGGCGCGAGTGTTTGCAGTGCAGTAAACGCTTTACAAGCTATGAGCGTGTCGAGGAGATGATGCCGCTTGTCGTTAAAAAAGACGGTATGCGTGTCGTCTATGACCGGGATAAGATAATGACCGGGCTTAAGAAGGCCTGTGAAAAGAGGGCTGTCAGCAGCGATGATATCGACCGTGCAATCGACAGGATAGAGACAAAGCTCGCTGGGCTCGGCGAAAAAGAGGTGGAGAGCCGCCTGATAGGAGAGGCCGTTATGGATGAGCTGCGAGCCCTTGATGAGGTCGCCTATGTACGCTTTGCCTCTGTCTATAGAGACTTTAGGGATATAAAAGAGTTTATGAGTGAGCTTACCGAGCTGATTGATATCAAGAAGAAAACCCGTTAGATCCAATCCAGGTTCTGGCCTACTGGTTCTGGCTAAGAGGATAAGCCTTGCCCTCAGCAGATAAGAATAATATAGACGAGACCTATATGCGTAAGGCCTTGACC
>CAZUFI010000083.1:1810-7197 GCA_964618745.1 uncultured Thermodesulfobacteriota bacterium
TACGTAACGCTAGAGCCGTGTATGACCTTTGGCAGAACCCCGCCGTGCACAGATGCTATAATAGAGGCCGGAATCAGGCGTGTCTTTATCGGGGCAGGTGATCCTAACCCCAAGGTCCGGGGGCGTGGGGTCAGGAGACTGAGAAGGGCCGGTATAGAGGTCGTAACAGGTATCTTAAAGGCCGAGTGCACGGCCCTGAATACTGCATATAATAAGCATATTGTCAGTGGATGGCCCTTTGTTACCTTAAAGCTAGCAACGAGTCTTGACGGTAGAATCGCCACCATTGGTGGCGATTCTAGTTGGATAACATCGAAGGAGTCTCGCGCTTACGTCCATGAGTTGCGCAATATCGTTGATTGCGTAATGGTCGGCTCTGGTACGGCTCTGGCTGATAATCCACGGCTAACGACAAGAGGGATAAAGGGCGGACGAAGCCCGGCAAGGGCTGTGCTGGACTCAGAGCTTAGATTAAAGGCGGATGCAAATTTATATAAAATCCAACAAAGGGCTAGTACTTTTGTTTTTACCTGTAAAAAAGCTTCAAATAAGAAGGCGGAAATATTAAAAGCCAAAGGTGTAGAGGTCATTCGAGTGCCGAGAACAAAGTCGGGGCTGAGCTTGAAGGCAGTCTTGAAAAAACTTGGCGACCGAGGCGTGGTTGATTTGCTGGTCGAGGGCGGTGGGGTTCTGGCGGCAGGGCTTTTAAAGGCAGGTCTGGTAGATAGGGTTCTGTGGTTTACAGCGCCTATTATAGTTGGCGCAGACGGCGTGCCGTCTGTAGCACCGCTTGGGGTAACCAGCATGAATAGCGCACTTAGATTTAAGACGATAAAGGTAAAGACGCTTGGTACTGACGTACTCGTAGAGGGGTGGTTCTGATGTTTACAGGCATTATAGAATGCATTGGTACTGTGAAATCTATTGAAAAAATCGGTATATCTGGTAAAATATCTGTTAAAACTCAGTTCGCCAGCGATACTACTTTGCAGGCTGAACCAGCCCTTGGCGATAGTATCGCGGTAAACGGGGTCTGCCTAACGGTAACCAGGCTCGGTAGCGGTGAGTTCGTAGCCGACGTAAGTGATGAGACCTTCAGGTATACCAACTTAGGCGCTCTCGCCTCTGGTGATAGAGTTAATCTGGAGCGAGCCTTAACGCCACGCAGTTCTATGGGCGGCCATATCGTAACCGGTCATATCGATTGCAGAGGGGCTTTGCTCGCCAGAGTCAAGAAGGGCACGGGGCAGGAGCTGGAGTTTAAGATCGATTCGGAGTTCCAGCGGCTTCTTGTCCACAAGGGCTCGGTCTCGGTAGACGGGATAAGTCTTACGGTAGCGGCCCTGACAGAGAAGGGTTTTAAGGTAGCGGTCATTCCGCATACGATAGAAAATACTACCTTGCAGACTCTGAGTATAGGTGGTGCTGTAAATATAGAGACAGATATAATCGGTAAATATGTAGAGCGTTTTATGCGTCTGGCAAAAGATGAAGATCAGGGCGCGACAAAGAGGGAAGGCAATATCACAGCAGGCTTTTTAGCAGAGCATGGTTTTCTAAAGGGAGAATAAGGGGGAGAGAGTAGTTATGTCAATAGAGAGAATAGAAGCAGCATTAGAGGATATAAGGCAGGGACGGATGGTGATCCTCGTCGATGACGAGGATCGTGAAAACGAGGGCGATTTTTGTATGGCGGCAGAGCTCGTCACGCCTGAGTTGATAAATTTTATGGCCAAGTACGGGCGTGGGCTTATCTGCCTGACCCTTACGGAAGGGTATGCTGATAAGCTTGGCTTGCCTCATATGGTCGATGATAATACGTCGTTATACTCAACGGCCTTTACCGTATCAATCGATGCGGCAAAGGGGATTTCGACCGGAATATCAGCCAGTGATAGGGCAATAACTATTCTGGCTGCTGTAAAGGACGGTGCTGTGCCAGAGGATCTGGCAAGGCCGGGCCATATTTTTCCGCTCCGGGCAAAGGACGGCGGGGTTCTGGTAAGGACGGGGCAGACCGAGGGCTCGGTTGATCTGGCAAGACTTGCCGGTCTTAAGAGTGCGGGCGTTATATGTGAGATAATGAATGACGACGGTACGATGGCCAGGATGCCAGAGCTTGAGGTGATGGCAAAGGAGTTTGATTTTAAGATCGTTACCATCGCAGATATCATAGAGTACAGGTTAAAGCGCGACCGTCTGGTAACGCGTGCGGCAGAGGCCGTAGTACCCACAAAGTTCGCAGGTGTTTTCAAGGCCATAGCCTATGAAAATGATGTTGATATCCACGAGCATCTCGCCCTTGTTAAGGGTGAGATAGACCCGGATAAACCGGTGCTTGTGCGGGTGCACTCAGAGTGCCTGACAGGTGACGCGCTGGGTTCAGAGCGTTGCGACTGTGGTGATCAGCTCCAGGGTGCTATGAAGATGATAGAGAAAGAGGGCAGCGGTATTATCCTTTATATGCATCAGGAAGGGCGTGGCATCGGGCTTGCCAATAAGTTGCGCGCCTATGCCCTGCAGGACGAGGGCCACGATACGGTCGAGGCCAACAGGATACTGGGCTTTAAGGCCGACCTGCGCGATTACGGTATGGGTGCGCAGATTCTCGTTGATCTCGGTGTGCATAAGATGCGGCTTATGACCAACAACCCTCGTAAGATAAAAGGACTTGAGGGTTATGGTCTGGAGCTTGTAGAGAGAGTACCGATAGAGACTACGCCGGGGCCAAACAACGTCGAGTACCTTCGTGTTAAGAAGGAAAAGATGGGGCATATACTGACAAAGGTAGATAAGCAGGGAAGCTGCTAAGCAGAGTAGCTGTTAAAGAAGAGCGGGATCGCTCTGTTAATCTTTTAGGAGGCAAGATGGCTAATATATA
Organism: uncultured Thermodesulfobacteriota bacterium; assembly: GCA_964618745.1. Taxonomy (GTDB): domain Bacteria; phylum Desulfobacterota; class GWC2-55-46; order GWC2-55-46; family DRQE01; genus JAJRSM01. The sequence goes on from CAZUFI010000083.1 coordinate 4,692, forward strand.
TGAAGGTAATCTATCGGCCAAGGGACTGAAGGTCGCGATAGTTGCCGGAAGGTTCAATGACTTTATAGGTGAGAAACTCTTAAGCGGCGCAATCGATACGCTTATCAGGAGCGGTGCTGCTGATAAAGATATTGATGTAGTGAAGGTTCCGGGTGCTTTTGAGATTCCGCTTGCCGTGGGCGCACTTGCCGTCAAGAAAAAATATGACGCAATAGTCTGCGTTGGGGCTGTTATCAGGGGCTCTACTCCGCACTTTGATTACGTCGCTGGTGAGGCATCAAAGGGGATAGCCAGGGCAGCCGCTAAGTACGGCATCCCTGTTGGTTTCGGGATAATTACATCTGATACGCTTGAGCAGGCGATAGAACGGGCCGGGGCCAAGAGCGGCAATAAGGGAAGCGACGCTGCCCTTACCGCCATTGAGATGGCGAACCTATTAAAGACAATAGGTTAGAAAAAAAGCTAAACGAGGTTTAATGAGAAGTAGATCAAAAGCCAGAGAGGCTGTGTTGCAGGCTCTCTATCAGATGGATGTGACAGGGGCTGCCCGTGATGACTGTGCCGAAAGAGTCGCTCGTGGTGAGGACGATGGCGAGGAGCTTACAGGAGCGGCCTATGCGTATTTTAAAACGCTTTTTTATGCTATAACCGAGCATCAGGACGAGCTGGATAAGACGATAGAGCTCTTCTCGAATAACTGGAGCGTCGGCAGGATGACGGTCGTTGATCGTAACGTACTGCGGCTTGCGGCCCATGAGCTGGGTAGCTCCGACGAGATCCCTTTTAAGGTGGTAATCGACGAGGCCGTAGAGCTTGCAAAGAGATTTGGCACGGAAGAATCAAGTGCCTTTGTAAATGGTATTTTAGATAAGCTGGCGCGTGAAAAGAGCGGCGAGGGGCGAAGCGTAGGCTAGTTTTTTATCTTGCGGCACTGGCTCTGGTTGTTTTTTTATTGCGCAGTATGATAGTATTTTTTTGAGTCCAGTATCTTTTAAAAGTTTAATAAACGAGAGACGGCCTGACAGGCCGTCTCTCGTTATTTCAGCCGCCACGGCGGCTATGGTTTTAGACCTATTTATAACTTAGAATTTTTAATCACGGAGGAGTATAGAGTTGAAAAAAGTCCAGTTGCTGAGTCTTGGCCAGCAGTATAAAGAGATTGAAAAAGATGTTTTAAAAGAGATAAAGAAGATATGCTCTAATCAGAGTTTTGTCCTTGGAGAAAACGTTAGGGAGTTGGAAAAAGAGATCGCTGCGTACTGCGGTGCTAAATACGGTATAGGGGTAGCCTCAGGAAGTGATGCGATATTGCTTGCCCTTATGGCCTATAATATCGGCCCGGGAGATAAGGTCATAACAACGCCTTATACCTTCTTCTCTACGGCAGGCTCTATCGCAAGGCTCGGTGCCGAGCCGGTCTTTGTAGATATCGAGCCGGATACCTTTAATATTGATCCTAATGGCATCGAAGCTGTTCTTAAAAAAGACAAGGCCGGAAAGGTCAAGGCCATAATGCCTGTACATCTTTTTGGACGTGCTGCCAATATGACTGCTATAAAAAAGCTTGCTGCAAAGAAAGGCATCCCTGTTATCGAGGATGCCGCGCAGGCAATCGGCACTGAATATAAAGGCAAGCGAGTCGGTGCTATCGGCAATATCGGTTGTTTTTCTTTTTATCCCACCAAGAACCTTGGTGGCTTCGGTGACGGCGGTATGGTGACGACCAACAGTAAGCGATTAGCAGAGAAGCTAGGCATGCTGCATCTGCACGGCGGCTCGCGCACCTATCATCATCCGATAATCGGCATAAACTCAAGGCTCGACGAGTTGCAGGCTGCGGTGTTGAGGATAAAGCTCAGGCGTCTTGATGGCTGGACAGATCAGCGTATAGCAAATGCCGCTCTTTACGGAGAATTATTTGAGAAGGCCGGCCTTACAGGCCCCGGCGCAAAGGTCACGCCGCACGACGCAGACCCGCAGGGCCGTCTGATCTATAATCAGTACGTTATTTTAGCCAAAAACAGAAATGCGTTGCGTAAAAATCTGACAGAGAACGGTATTGGTTCTGGTATTTACTATCCGTTGCCTCTGCATCTTCAGGATTGTTTCAAGTACCTGGGGTATAAGCGAGGTGATATGCCTGTCTCGGAGAGGGCCGCGCGTCTAAGTCTTGCGTTGCCTGTTTACTCAGAGCTTAAGAAGAGCGATATAAAGTATGTAGTAGATACGATAGCTGCTTTCTATAAAAAGTAGAAGGCTTTATAGTTAAAACAAAAGGCGTTGCATCACCGATGGTGGTGCAACGCCTTTTTTGATTTCAAGGTTTAACAAAGAAAGGTTATTCGCAGATATTCCTTTCTTTTGCCATCTCCAGTGAGTCGCAGCCGCCAAGTTCGCAGGCCTTTTCGAGGTCCAGACAGCCCATTGTGTTATTGTTCAGGCGTACCGCGTAGAGAAAGCCCCTCATCTCATATAGCGAAGCGGTCTTGGGCGCAAGTTCAAGGGC
>CAZUFI010000084.1:0-3978 GCA_964618745.1 uncultured Thermodesulfobacteriota bacterium
CTGCACGGTATGACCTATTGAATTTGCTCTCCGCAGGGTACTGCGTACAGCAGATCAATTAATATGGTTTTGTACTTTGCGGCGAAGCCGCTTTGCTCTCCGCAGGAGCGCAGGTGGTGCTGCGCACAGCAGATTTATTAATATGACTCTTAGATGCGCATGGCACTTAACATGCTAATGAACTTTGCCCTCACGCAGTGAGCTGCGCACAGTTAAATTTATTAATATGATTCGGTGTTTCACGCTGCACGGTATGACCTATTGAACTTGCTCTCCGCAGGAGCGCGTGGCTGGTAGCTATCTATTGAACTTCGCCTCCGGTGCAACCGGGTTAGTGGCCGACGGCCTCTGCCGGTTCGTTGGTAACGGTCTCTGTGGTCTTATCCAGATAGTTGCGTATACCTGTCCAGTACTCTTCGTGCTCTACTATGTTGCCGTGGCCCGCGCCTTGGATCTGAATTATCTCGGTCGTTCCCGCCCAACTCTCGATAAGTCTTATTGAGCGTTCCGGTTTGATGGTGCGATCTTTTGTCGCTATAAAGGCCAGCATAGGTGTCTTTATTGTTGACGCTATTGCGAGTGAATCAAAAGGGTGCTTAATCAGCCTTCTGATAGGGACGAATGGGAAGCGGTCTTGGGCGACCTCGCGGATACTGTCGTATGGCGTTGTTAGTATAACGGCCTTTAGAGTACGCTGGCTTGCCAGATATACGGCAACGCCGGTGCCGAGACTTCTACCCATAGCGACTATATTGCCGGGGTCTATATCGTCTCGTTTGCTGAAGGTATCGTATAGGAAGAGCGAGTCTTTAAAGAAGTTTTCTTCGGTCGGCTCGCCGTTGCTGAGGCCATAGCCTCGGTAGTTAATCAGCAGGACCGACCAGCCATCGATTGTACCGATTGAGTCTATCAGGGTTGAGGCCTCTTCGTTATTACCGCCAAAGTATATAAGGAGCGGGCTTTTGTATATAGGGGAGTTATCCATGAACCAGCCGTGCAGTTTTGCGCCGTCCAGTGTCACCAGGGTGAGTTCCTTGGCCTTCGGGTGTTTTTCCCTGATAAGCTTCAGGTTATGCTCGTTGAGCATAGCGCCAACGAAGATCATGCGCTCTTGAAGTACGTAGAGGATCGCGTAGATTAAGAACGGAGCTATTATTAATGCTGCTAGTGCTATACCCATGATTTTGCGCCCCCTGGGTCTAACCTTCATATCAGCCCTCTGTCCCGACCCTTAGAAGTATCTTCATTGCCGCCTTAGAGGCGGCCTCTTTAAAGGCCGTTGCTGCTTCTTCAATCGGATATATAGCTGATATAAGAGAGTCAATACGGCTACCGCCTTTATTAACCCCTGTATATTCCTTATCGAGGAAATCCAGTGCTAACTTAAATGGTCCGCAGCGAGATCCGCTTATTATAAGCTCATTTATTACGATATTATTGAGATCTACCGGGGTGGGGGTTGCTACGGTCGTCTTTAGTATTATCGTACCCTTAGGTTTTGTTAAGCTTATCGCATGGTTAAGGCCGACTGCCGAGCCCGTACAGTCTACTACATAGTCGAAGGTATCTTTAAGGTCTTCTGGCAGGGTTGTATCGATGCCCAGATTATTAATTATTTTATTTTTTTCGGGGTTACGTCCACCGACGGTCAGTTTGCAGCCGGTCTCTTTGATGGCAAGGGCCGATAAAGCACCGAGGCGGCCCGCGCCAAGGACGCAGACGGTATCGGTCGGGGTTATGCTATGCTCTTTTGTGATCTGGAAGGCCGCTGCCAAAGGCTCGACTAGCGTTGCGACTTCATCACTTACTGAATCAGGGATTATGTGCAGGTTTTTGGTAGGCAGCGTCAGAAACTCTGCCATAGCACCGTCTTTATTAAGTATTCCAAGTACAGACCTGCTCGGGCAGTGGTTGGCAAGGCCTTTGGCACACCAGTCACATTTATTACAGCCAATATTTATCTCGCCTGTTACACGCTTACCAATAAGGTCTGGCGTGGCTTCGCAGTTGACGACCTCTCCGACGAATTCATGGCCAATGATGCCGGTAAAGCCCATATATCCTTTTGTTATCTCCAGATCTGTCGCGCAGACCCCGGCAAGTCGTACTTTTATAAGGGCCTCGCCATGCTTTGGCGTAGGCACAGGGTAGTCTGTTGCGATCTGTAAGACCTTATCAAAGGTAACTGCCTTCATTGCAAATAGGCCTCTTATTGGGTAGTGCTAGAGTAATGCTTTACTTCGCTTAAAGAGAATGCTTTACCAGCCCCTGTCATTTTGTTATAAATATAAGATTGTTATATATAAATTCGAGGCCAAAGGCAATGATATTCTGGTTGGCTTTTTGAAGTATTTTTTAATTTAAAGGCGGGCGGATTTTTGATTAATAGGAAAAATAAAAGACCGATCAGGCGAACTGCAAGGGCTGAAAAACCTTTAAAATCATCATCATCTGGCAAGCGGCCTCTGATCCTTATCTCTAATGACGACGGTATAAATGCCGCCGGAATAAAGGCTCTGAAAAAGGCCTTGCAGCGTCTTGGCGATATCTACGTCGTAGCTCCTGACCGAGAGCGTAGTGCCGCCAGCCATTCTCTCACCCTGCATCGCCCTTTACGTGCCGATGAGGTCGCTCCCGGGGAGTTTGCCATCGATGGTACGCCGACCGATTGTATAATCATAGCCGTACATAAATTATTGCCTAGAAAACCTGATCTTGTCGTCTCAGGGATAAATAACGGTGCTAACCTCGGAGAAGATATATCTTATTCCGGGACGGTCTCGGCGGCGATAGAGGGAACTCTGCTCGGCATTCCATCGGTAGCTATATCTCTGGTTGGTCGTCGGGACTTTGATTTTACCCAGTCGGCAAGGTTTGCCGTAAAGGTCGCGCGAGAGGTTCTTAGCCGAGGACTGCCGGTAAATACCCTCTTAAATGTAAATATTCCGCAGACAAAGTACGCTGCCGGCCCTGCCGGTAGCACTCGAAAGGCCCGGCCACTGAAGAAACCTTTAATAACAACGCAAGGTAAGCGCGTCTATGGCGGCGAGGTTATAACAGAGAAGATAGACCCCAGAGGCCGGGAATACTTCTGGATAGGTGGAGATGTACTGCACTGGGACGGGGCAGATAACTGCGATTTTGCAGCTATCGCCGATGGCCATATCTCTATTACTCCCATACATCTGGATATGACCTGCTACCAAGAGGTCAGCGAACTAGAAAAATGGAAGTTCTAGCCCCGTGCGGCGAGCACCCACATGCGTGGGGGCAAGAACGAATTATATTAGATGATTTGGGGGGGAGTCAATGTGCCTTAAGGTAAATAAGCAGAAAACCAGCTTTTTGATTGTTTTTTAGGGGTTTTTGACGATAAATGCTTCATAAAACCAGAAAAAAGGATCTATACGCGCGTGCTCGTAAGACGATGCTTGAGAGTCATCTCTTGCCGCGCGGCATTAGGCAGCAAGAGGTCATCGATGCGATGCTTGCTGTCCCTCGTCATTTGTTTGTTGAAGAAGGGCTTCGCCAGCAGGTATATGGTGATTCCCCTTTGCCGATCGGTGGCGGTCAGACGATATCGCAGCCCTTTATCGTGGCCTATATGACAGAGCAATTGGCCCTTACAGGTAGCGAAAAAATCTTGGAGATAGGGACAGGCTCCGGATATCAGGCCGCGATCTTATCGCATCTGGCGACCCGTATCTTCTCGGTAGAAAGAGTAAGTGAGTTGGCAGCTAAAACCCGTAAGTTATTAGATAGTCTACATTATACTAATGTCGTTATAAAGATCGGAGATGGTACGCAGGGCTGGCCCGAGCATGCCCCGTATGACGCAATAATAGTTACGGCAGCAAGCCCTCATATCCCCGATGCCCTTGTAGATCAGCTCGCCGAGGGCGGCAGACTCGTCATCCCGGTTGGCACTCAACACAGCCAGGAACTTGTAAAGATAACAAAGCATAGAGGGCGGATCAC
>CAZUFI010000084.1:4078-7138 GCA_964618745.1 uncultured Thermodesulfobacteriota bacterium
GCACTCAACACAGCCAGGAACTTGTAAAGATAACAAAGCATAGAGGGCGGATCACCCAAGAGAACCTGGGGGGCTGCCGCTTTGTAAAACTTATAGGAAAGAACGGCTGGCAAACCTAAGCTAGGTGGCAACCTATGTTGAATAGAACGCAATGGCAACGCCCGTAGCGCAGAACCAACGGTTTTTTAATTAATCAGTTAAAGACTAGAGAGGGATCGTTATAACGAATGCTTAGAAAAACATATAACTGGATACTTGGTTGGGCCCATAGCCGTCACGCACCGTGGGCATTATTTGTACTGGCATTTACCGAGTCGAGCTTTTTTCCGATCCCGCCTGATGTATTGCTTATGGCTCTGGCCGTCAGCAGACCGCTGAAGGCCTTTCGTTATGCGATAATATGCTCTGTTGGCTCTGTCATGGGAGGGGTCTTTGGATATCTGATAGGTTATTACTTTATGGATGCGGTAGGGATGAGTGTTATTGACTTTTATGGCCTTGCCAACAAGTTTGAGTATATTCAGGCCCTATATACCCAGCACGATGCCTGGGCCGTGGGGATTGCCGGTTTTACGCCTATCCCTTATAAGGTCTTTACAATCACCGCCGGCGCATTCGGTATAGACCTGAAGGTCTTTATACTGGCGTCTTTGGTCAGCCGCTCTGCCCGGTTCTTTATAATAGCGGTGCTTATATATAAATACGGAGCACCTATAAAAGGCTTTATCGACAAGTACTTGGGATGGTTGACTATTGCTTTTGTTATTCTGTTGGTCTTTGGTTTTGCGCTTATGAAGATTGTCTTGCATTAATGGAAAGGCGATGAAAACAAAGTTGATAAATAGATTTAGGTTACGCTGTGCGGTTCTGTCTATAGCCGTTGTCTTTATACTCATCGGCTGTGCGCCGCATTACGGCGTCTATCATAAGGTCAAGAAGGGCGAGACGCTCTGGCGGATATCTCGCACCTACGGGGTCTCTTATCAGGAAGTAGCCGAGGTCAACAATATTCGTAACCCTGCCAAGATCAAGGCCGGTAAAAAGATCTTTATTCCGAAGGCAAGGGCAGTGCGAAGGGTCAAGATCGCAAAAAGAAAGACAGGTAGGGCAACTAAAAAGGAAAAACCGCCAAAGCTGGTTATAGAGAAGGGTAGATTTGCATGGCCTGTTAGGGGTAAGTTGATCTCCAAATACGGGATGCGCTCAGGTAGTATGCACAAAGGGATCGATATAAAGGCCGCCAGAGGAAGCTCGGTCAAGGCCTCTGATAAAGGCAAGGTCGTCTACTCCGACAACAAGATGAGGGGCTTTGGCAATGTAGTTATCTTAAGCCACGCAGGGGACTTTTACACAGTTTATGCACATAACGATAGAAACTTGGTGAAGGTCTCGCAAAAGGTCTTGAAAGGTGACCGTATTGCCTTATTGGGTAGTACAGGGAACGCTACAGCCGCGCACCTGCACTTTGAGATCAGACATGCCAAGAAGACCAGAAACCCTCTTTTTTTCTTGCCTTAAGGGCTTTTTTATAGTACTAAACAGATGCGCTCTGCTGAATATTAAAGGAGTTAAGCAGTCTCTCTTCTTTAAAGCCATTTTCGGTTATTTTTCTGAGGCAGGGCGGTTTTTGTTAGCTTTTTTTGAGTTATTAACAGTTTATCAACAAAAGGCAGTGAATTAGATATTGCCTTTAAAATCAAGCATGAGGGGTAACAGTACCTATGGTAGAGCAGTTAAGGCAAGCAATAAGGGATATCCCTGATTTCCCTAAAAAAGGGATTGTTTTTAAGGATATAACTACACTTTGTCAGGACCCTGTCTCATTCCAGAGGATGGTAGATATTATGAGCCATCGCTATCTGGATAAGAAGATAGATGTAATCGTCGGTATCGAGGCCCGTGGCTTTATAGTCGGCGCAGCCCTTGCCTATAAGCTAGGTGCCGGCGTTGTGCTGGTCAGAAAGCCGGGTAAGCTTCCTTATAAGACCCATTCAGAGTCTTATTCGCTGGAGTACGGTGAGGATACCCTTCATATCCATCAGGATGCGATCAAGAAGGGGCAAAGAGTCCTTATCGCCGATGACCTTCTGGCAACAGGCGGTACGGCAGAGGCCGTTGTAAAGCTTGTCGAGCGTCTGGAAGGAGATATCGTAGAGTGCGCCTTTATAGTCGAGCTCGATGACCTTGGCGGTAGAAAGAGGCTTGGCGGTCACCCAGCCTATTCGCTTATTCATTATTAGTAGATTTTATAGTACCGGCTTTGGTGCGGGACTTCTGCCGGTGGCGGGGGTTCCGTTTTTTTTTACGGTCTTTGTATCTGTAATGGCCAATGATAGGGGTGTTTATGATAAGAGTTGCCTTTGGATCTCTGGGTAAGGAAGAGTTGCAGGCCGTAGAAGAGGTCTTTAAAGACGGCTATTTTGGTCAATCCCCACGTCTCGCTACCTTTGAGGCTGCTCTGGACGGCTATATAGGCTCAACTGGCTTGGTCGCTGTTAGCAGCGGTACTGCGGCCCTGCATCTGGCACTGGACGCCCTTGGTATCGGTCCGGGTGACGAGGTGATCGTCCCGTCCATGACCTTTATCGGTTCTTTTCAGGCCATTGCGCAGACCGGCGCAAGCCCTGTGCCGTGCGAGGTCTATCCCGGTACTCTCCTGATTGATATAGCCGACGTAAAGGCACGGATCACACCGAGGACAAAGGCCATTATGCCGGTTCATTACGCCGGAAACCCGTCTGATATGGATGCGCTCCTTGAGATCAAGGCAGATAAAGGCATACGCATTGTAGAGGACGCGGCCCATGCTCTGGGTACGGTCTATAAGGGGCACGCCGGGTCGTTATATAACGGGAAAATGGTAGGCTCGTTCGGCGATATAGCCTGCTTTAGCTTTGATTCTATTAAGGTTATCTCCAGCGGCGAGGGCGGGGCCGTCGTCTGTAACGACGTGGCAACGCGTGATGAGCTTCATAGGGTTATGCGCAAAAAAAGACTACTCGGCATTGAGAGGCCAACCCATAGCGCAGGTTGGAAGCAGCGTGCCTGGAGTTTTGACGT
>CAZUFI010000085.1:0-7136 GCA_964618745.1 uncultured Thermodesulfobacteriota bacterium
ATTAACTTAAACCTTTTATAAATATAAGGTAAAGTGATTAAAAACCCGATACAATCAGCCAGTCGGCCAGCCGGGCTCTTAGCGGTTGTGGTCTTGTTTTGTCTTATATCTCTTTTTATCTTCCCCGCAGCTTCTTTAGCGACTTCGTCAGAATTGACTTCGCCAGCATTGACTTCGTCGGCCAGTAAGGTAGATGCCAAGGCTATCTACGACCACTGGTGCGCGCAGTGCCACGGATATGAGGGCAGGGCCGACGGTATAAACTCGACCCCTGATATGGCGATAAACCCTAGAGACCATACCGATCGTAATTTTATGGTTACCCGCTCTGATGACCAGTTTGAGGATGTTATACGTGGCGGTGGCACTCGTGCGGCAAAGAGCCCGCTTATGCCTCCGTGGGAGCATACCCTTACCGATGCTGAGATAAAGTCGCTGGTCGCCTACCTGCGCGTGCTCTGTAAATGCGAGTACGAAGGCGTTGTCTCGCATAAAAAACTCAGGGGAGTTGACCCGGACTTTAAATGATACCTTCTATTAAAAATATCGTAATGGCCTTTGTGGTCTTTGCTTTTGCCTTTGTTTTTTTCTCTTCTGCACCGGCCTATGCAGAGACCTGTATAGGATGCCATACCAAGCCGAAGTATGAAAAGAAGGACGCCGCGCGGCTGGCAAAGTGCCTGCAATGTCACGGCGACGCAGGGCATCCATTAAAGGATCAGCATGGCAAGGCCCTTTCCAGAGTAGCGCCAGCAAAAGGCTCTATTGATAAGGCAAAACATCCGAGGTTGATTGAGAGTAAAAAACTTGGCGAAGAGGACTATAAAAAAATGGTTCATATTCCGCGCGGTGAGTTTCTTATGGGCTCGGACGACAGGTTGCGTGACGAAAAACCAGCACTTATATCTTATATAGATGGTTTTTATATAGACCGTTATGAGGTCACCAATAAAGACTATAAAGAATTTATAGATGCAATAGGCGATAGCGGAGTCACGGCAGGGGAAGGGCTTCCCAATCACTGGGACAGGGGGGCGAATAAAGACCAATATCCGCCGGAGAAGGCCAACCACCCTGTTGTCTTTGTTAGTTGGAATGATGCATCGGATTATTGCCGTTGGCGTGGGAAAAGACTACTGCGAGAGACGGAGTGGGAGAAGGCCGCGCGCGGTACAGACGGGCGTATCTATCCCTGGGGTAATGAGTGGGATCTGGAAAAATCAAATAATCCGCTAAAGGGCATAGAGGATACCTTGCCTATTGGTTCTTTCGAGGCCGGCAAGAGCCCTTACGGCCTCTATGACATGAGTGGTAATGTCTGGGAGTGGGTAGACGACGAGTACCTGCCTCACGCAGGCTCTGAGTACGTAAGCCCGGAGTTCGGTAGTAAATACAAGATACTAAAGGGCGGCTCGTGGTGGGACTGTATGTTCTATGGCTGCGGCATCTCGGCACCTACGTATAACAGGTCTTTCTTTGACGCAAATACCAGAAACGATAGCTTTGGCATAAGGTGCGCAGCCGATTAAGTCGCCGGTAAAATGGCTGCGCTCTGGCCTGAAAATTAAAGTAAGCAGGAGAGTACTATGAAAAGGTCGTTTTATATATTTATGCTTATAGGGTTTGGCCTGTTGCTGAGCTCGTGTACGGAAAAGGAGATTCCAAAGATCGACGGCATGGTCTTTATTCCGGCCGGAGAGTTTATTATGGGTAGTGACGAGTCAGATGAAGAGGCCCTTGGTAAAGAGTTTGGCCTCAGGAAAGAACGGTATTATGAAGATGAGATGCCAAAACATAAGGTACAGTCTGCCGCCTATTACATAGACCTTTATGAATTGACTAGCAGTCAGTATAAAAAATATATGGATGCAACCGGCGCGAGCGCACCGCCAAGCTGGAAGGGTGGAAAAATAGCAAAGGATAAGGAAGAGCATCCTGTGACCTACGTAACGTGGTTTGAGGCGCATGATTACTGTAAGTGGGCCGGAAAAAGACTGCCGACCGAGCGTGAATGGGAACGCGCAGCACGTGGTGATAACGGCAATACCTATACCTGGGGTAATGAATATGACGAGACAAAGGCTAACCTCAACAGTGGCGAGGTAAAGCGTGTCGGAAGCTACGTCGATGATAAAAGTCCGCACGGGGTCTATGATATGGCTGGTAATGTCATGGAGTGGGTAGATGATTGGTATGATGCCTACCCGGATAATCCGAGCTCCAATAAGGACTACGGCGGTGATAAGCATAAGGTTCTGCGTGGAGGGCTTGGCGGAATGAGCGGGCACTATATAATAAATAAGATATACGCCAGAGGGGCTAATAGAAATTATTATATCCCGGGTGGCGCCGGTGATGATGGCGGCTTTAGGTGTGCGAAGAGCTATGGTAGCGGGGGTAAGTAGGGCTTGCTAAAGGGCAGAGGCATATTTGTTGCATCTATTATAGCGGCGGCTTTTTTGGTCGCTGGCTGCGGTAACGCGCCCTCTGATGATGGTGGTAAGGCTGTAAAAAAGGTCGATAGGTCAATGGTCGAGATCCCGGCCGGAGAGTTTATATATGGTAGCGGTGATGGCGAAGAAAAAATAATGCTTAAGGCTTTTACAATCGATACCTACGAGGTGACCAATAGTCAGTTCAAAGAGTTTGTAAGGGCCACAAAACGTAAAGAGCCGCGAGGCTGGTTTATATACGGCTATAAAAAGGCCGAAGCTGATCACCCTATGACCTTGGTAGGTTATAAGGATGCGGAGGATTACTGTCGGTGGGCGGGGCTGCGTCTACCAACAGAGCAGGAATGGGAACGCGCGGCGCGAGGCACAGACGGGCGCAGGTATCCGTGGGGCGGGCAGTGGGATAGTAAAAAAGCCAATACAAGCCTTTCAGGTATCGTCGGTACGAGCCCGGTCGGTAGCTACCCCGAGGGCAAGAGCCCGGTCGGTGCATTCGATATGGCTGGAAACCTATGGGAGTGGACAAGCTCGGATTTTGATGATGAGCAAGTGGAGGCTACTCTCAAGGCAAAGGTCGTGCGGGGCGGCTCCTGGGGGCTTACGCATCGCTTTGCCAGTACTTACTTTCGTGTCGGCTATAACCCGACGACCGTAATAAATAATATTGGTTTCAGGTGCGCGAAGGGCGGGTAAAGTCTGTGGTTTTGCAGTGGTTGCTGTTGTTCTTTACGTAGCGCAACCCTTTAGGGTTGCGTCTTTTAGAGGGTTTCTTGATCTGGAAAAAACAGTCAGGTTGAAATCTCGCCCTCTTGAAAAATCACCCTCCCCCTACCCCCTCCCATCAAGGGAGGGGAAATGAAAAGACCTTTAGATAATAAAGACTCTGAGATGATATTGAAACAAGTATTTTGTAAGGTGAGACGAGCCCTTTTTTTGTCATTGCGAGCCACCTGCGGTGGGGCAAAGTCCATGAGGACGGCGTAGCAGCGAAGCAGTCTGGTCTTTATTTTAAAAAAAGCCTTGGCTTTGGCTTAAATCCATTTAACCTATATAACTTGAAGGCCAAGATATACGGGTGATCTAGTGCCGGTTCAGGTCTGTAACCCGAGCCGGAGAGTTTGTCGATTCTTCAAATGGTTAAATGGTTAATTGTCGGCAAGACAGGAAGAAAACATATAATCGGATTTTTTTGACCGGGCCTTTGATAATCAAAACTTACTAAAGTTTGCAAGAGTTGACAGAATAAATGGTTCAAGTTGCAAACTTGAACCAACAAAGATTAATAAATAGAGATTGTGTTGCTTTGAGGCTTTGCCTCTTTGCTCGCAATGACTAGTAGAAATATGAGTTTTGCAGGAGGGTTTGTCATGGCAGGAAGATTGTTTGAGATGCAGATAGAATCTTTAAAGGTCGAGAACAGGGGAACCTTTACAGGGAAGGAAGATGTGCATACGTTAGGGGTCACGCTGGTCTATCCCCGTGCCGGTGTAAAGGCACTTGCTACGATTAAAACCTTGAAGGCAGATAAACCTGTCCAGGATGATTTCTCATCATTGAGTTATCACCGAAGGATATTGTTTAAAGAAAATATAGTCGGTGAGTGTCAGCTCTCGGTCGAGGTTCTGGGAATAAATAAGCCGACAAGCGGCGAGATATTTTTTGCTAACTTTATGAAGACCGTCTTTAATGTAGCCCTTTCTACTGCGGTCGTTCCGGGTATCGGCAACCTTATCCTTGCCGGCGTGGTCGAGCAGGTAGGGGAGTCGATCTTTGAAAATATAGAGGCGAGGGAGTCGATTCAGAGGCTCGGCACAGCGTATATTTCTGTTAATACAAAAGATAAACCGTTGCAGGCCGAGGGTGTTCTGGAGGGTGAGTTGATAGTTCTTGAAGATATAAAAACAGCAAAGTATACAGGTACGAATCCTGAGACAGATATGGAAGACTATATAGAAGAAAAGGTTCTGGGTAAAGGCGTAAACGGTAAGATAGTCATCTCATACAGGGAGATAAAGGCGTAAAGCACCGGTGCAAGCGTAGGTTGACCAGTTTATAATTATAAAAGTGATTCTGAGACCGAAAGAAAAGGCCGCGCAAAATGCGCGGCCTTTCGGGGTTTTGCCTCTATGACTTTAGGATTTAATTATTATCTAGTGTCCGTGATTGCTGCTGCCGCCACCACCACCGCCGTGGTGACCGTCTGTAGCGCCCTCTGATGCGTGGTGATCGGCTGTAGTGGTCTCTGAGTGCGAGGCATCCGCACTTTGCAGTGACTGGACTCCTACGCCGTGTTTATAGACCATTGTCCCGCCCTTATCGGCTGCCGCAAAGAGGAAGGCTATCATGATTATGCCGACTATGAAGTGGACTGTGCGCCAGCAGGTCGAGAACTTCTCTCCAACGGCTATACGCCATACCGAGAGTATTACAGATAGGATAACAACAATCAGAGCCATGCTTTTATGGCAGGTCATGACCTCGTGGACCTCTTTGCCGTGCCCTACGCTGGCAGCGGCTGCCAGTCCACTTAAGAAGGTAACTATGGCCGCGAGCGTCCCCAGATACAGCATCGCCGATGCCGTGCCCCTCAGGCATTTTTTATCGGTGATCGAGCCAAGGGCTTCCATCAGTAAAAAAACGCTGAGCAAGGCTATTGGAAAGTGGACAAAGACCGGGTGAATGTTTGGCAGATCGAGCATGCCAGGCAGTATTCCTGTAAATAGTTCCATATACTTCTTCCTCCCAGATAAGGTGGTAGTTTATATTATAGGTCGCTATAAATTATTTGCGCCATTGTATTCCATATTAAAGTGAAACTCAAGGGGGCAAAAGCATTTATTTTGTTATTTATCGGGGCTTTTTCAGAGTTCGGGCTCTTTAATATCCCGCAGGATATGCGTTCTTCTTGACAAACGTCGTATGCTTTCTTACAATGACTTACTTCTTTAGGTAGTGATGCCAGAGAGGGCCCATAGCTCAGTTGGAAGAGCCACCGGCTCATAACCGGTCGGTCCCTGGTTCGAGTCCAGGTGGGCCCACCATTTAAAATCAATAATCATAGGCTGGTTAGTATTGACCTTTGGTCGTTATGATTGTCAAAATAGTTCTTAATATTTCTTAGCGCAGGAGGCCGTATTGCCAAATACCATTATTTTACTTCGTGAAATTCAACGCATTGATCTTCAGATCGATGCCCTTTTAAAAGAAGAGGCCCAGTACAGGGCGAGTCTTGAGGGTTCTGGAGAGGAACTTGGTGGTATGGCAGCAGGCGTCGAGGCCTTAGAGGGCGAGGTCTCGGAGCTGAGCACTCAGAAAAAAGAAAAAGAAGAGCATGTCAGGCAGAATAAAGAGAGAATAGTCAAAGACCAGACAAGGCTTGGTGAAATCAAGAATGACAAGCAGTATAAGGCTGTAAATAAAGAGATATCAAATGCCGAGAAGTCAAATAAGCTTCTAGGTATGGAGATAGATGCCTTAAGTGATAGGCTCAGCGAGAAGGAGAATGATCTTTCCGAGCAGCAGGGCAGGTTTACAGAGAAGGAAGCCCGGCTTACCGGGATGAAGGCAGATCTGGCCGGTAAAGAAAGCCTCTGGTCCGGGACTAAAGAGGGGCTGGACGCAGAGCGTTCAGGCATTGCAAAGGATATTAAACCGCAGGTTATTAATCGTTACGAACGTATAAAGTCCAGGCGCGGCGGCATTGGTATCGTAAATGTAGCGGACGAGACCTGCCTTGGCTGTTATATACAGATTCCACCGCAGATATATATTCATCTGCTTAAAAATACCTCTGATCTGACCGAGTGTCCTCATTGCCACCGTATACTTTATTTTGCCGCAGAGGTTGATCTTGATGCTGATGCAGCGCAAGAGCAGGAAGAGGCCCCTGAGAAGGCTGCGCCTGAAGAGGTTGTAAAGTCCGAAGGGGCTACGTCTGAAGAGGCATAGTTCTTCGTTTTGGAGCAATCTCATATCGTTATACTGGAATTAATCTATGTCTGATTCGTCTAATCCGAAACTCTTAAAAGAATTCATAGCAGAGCTAAAGCTCTGTCTTGATGTAGAGAAGACGGCTGCGAAGCTCGGCATCTCTGTTGATGAGGGTAAAGAGCTGTTAGCCGCTGCCTTGGGGCGTCTAAAGAGCAATGCCAAGGAGCTGGTTATCCATGTCGATGGTGCTTCGCGCGGTAATCCGGGCCAAGCCGGCTGCGGTATATTTATCCAGGACAAAGACGGGCGCGTAGTAAAGAGGGTAAGAAGAAAACTCGGCATAGCCACTAATAATGTCGCCGAGTACTCGGCACTTGTTACGGCTCTGGAGCAGGCCCGCTCGCTCGGGGCGAGCTCGGTATCTATATTTGCCGACTCAGAGCTTATGGTAAAGCAGATCAAAGGGCAGTATAGGGTTAAGAACGAAGGGCTTAAGCCCTTATATATAAAGGCCAAATCTATTATAGAAGAATTCGAGAGATTCCGCATAACCCACGTACTAAGAGCCAAGAACAAGGACGCTGATAAGCTTGCAAATGAGGCGATAGACGGCGTATAATCTAGAGTAATCTTTTTGGCGAGAGCTTCTTTCGCCAGCAATTTTTATCCAGAGTAGCAGAGGGCACAGGATGGCCGCTGCGAGCTGTTATGGCTCGTGGAGGAAAGTCCGGACACCGCAGGACAGGGAGGTCG
>CAZUFI010000086.1:0-2838 GCA_964618745.1 uncultured Thermodesulfobacteriota bacterium
ACTAATAAAGTCTATTGGGTTGTTTTTTGTGGAGTGTTCAGCAGGATTTTGACTTTATCTTGTCATGGTTTTGTTGTATATCAAATGCCGGGCAACACTTGAGGTTAAGGCGTATTTTTCTTACTGTTTGTAATTAATCCTTGTTATTCTGTACTTAGGGCAGGCCCCCGATTCTCCTTGACATTGAGTGTGGATATCTTATATTATAGGTAGCTTGCCAGAATTACGCCTGTTGCGTAATAGGAGTTCAGGGTCTTGTTTTTACGGTTTCATGCTGGTCCTTGAAAGTTTACTCGGGGTTGCTGTAGTTTTTGATTTTTTTAAACAGCAAGATATTATTTTAAAGAAGACGGGATGTTATGTTAGAGGGATTATCCGATAGATTAAGAAAGGTCATTAAGGACGTCAAGGGGCACGGTCAACTTACCGAGAAGAATGTTGACGAAGCATTGCGTGAGGTAAGGCTTGCTCTACTTGAAGCTGATGTAAGTTTTAAGGTTGTAAAGTCTTTTATAGCATCTATCAAGGAAAAGGCCCTTGGCAAAGATGTTCTTCTGAGTGTCTCTCCTGGTCAGCAGTTTGTAAAGATCGTCCATGACGAGCTTACTCATGTTTTAGGTGATACTTCTGCGGATCTGAACCTGAAGGGTAAGCCGGCTGTCATTATGATGGTCGGGCTTCAGGGCTCCGGCAAGACGACCTCAACGGCAAAATTAGCCAGACTTCTAAAGGGCAAGGGGCGCAATCCTTATATCGTCCCTGCCGACCTTGCGCGTCCTGCTGCTGTATTGCAGTTGCAGAAGCTTGCGCGTGAAATCAAGGTCGAGTGTTTTGATGTAGGAACCCGTACTGATGTAAGAGATATATGTACAGAGGCCCTGAAGCATGCCAAGGCAAAGGGCTATGATACGATGCTTGTCGATACAGCCGGAAGGCTCTCTATCGATGAAGCTCTTATGGGTGAGATCAAGGACCTAAAGCAGATCCTCACCCCTTCTGAGATACTCCTTGTAGCAGATGCCATGACGGGCCAGGATGCCGTTAATACGGCTGAAGGCTTCAATGATGTTATGGGACTTACCGGTGTAATCCTCACAAAGCTTGATAGTGATGCCAGAGGTGGTGCAGCCCTTAGTATGCGGCTTGCCACGGGCCAGCCCGTGAAGTTCGTTGGTGTTAGCGAGAAGCTTGATGGCCTTGAGGTCTTTCATCCCGATAGGATGGCCGGCAGGATTCTTGACATGGGTGATGTTGCGACTCTTGTTGAGAAGGCGCAAGATAACATTGATGAGGAAAAGGCAAAAGAGCTAGAGCGTAAGATAAAGAAGGATACCTTTACGCTGGAAGACTTTAAAGACCAGTTGCAGCAGATAAAAAAGATGGGCTCGCTCGATAGTATATTGTCGATGATTCCGGGGTTTTCTTCTATGAAGAAGACCAAGAATGTTGAGATAGATGAACGTAACTTTATCAGGGTTGAGGCTATAATAAGCTCAATGACGATGGAGGAGCGGGTGAATCCGAAGGTGCTTAATGCCAAGCGCAGGGTACGTATAGCAAAGGGCAGCGGTACTTCGGTCCAGGATATTAACAGGCTTTTAAAACAATACAAACAGATGCGCCTTATGATGAAGAAGTTTAAGAAAGGCGGAATGAAGAGCGTTAGACAGTATCTGCCTTCTTAAAGGTAGGCAGGGTTTTTATCAAAAATACATGCACTATAACTGGAGGTGAGAAAACAGTATGTCAGCAAGAATCAGATTAGCAAGGCACGGATGTAAGAAAAGACCATTTTATCGTATCGTGGTAGCGGATTCAGCGGCACCTAGAAGTGGCAGATTTATAGAAGTAGTTGGTACATACGATCCTAATAAGGAGCCAGCGGCAGTCGAGCTAAAAGACGATAAGATAAAAGAGTGGTTAGGGAAGGGTGCTCTTCCATCGGCGACAGTAAAGTCGATACTTAAGAAAGCCGGCGTGAGTATTAACGACGATAAAGCCGCGTAACCTCAACAGCTCGATTTGCATGTACGGGGAGGTGCGAATGAAAGAACTAATGGAACAGATCGCAAAGGCTCTCGTAGACAGTCCTGATGAAGTAACAGTTAATGAGATTAAAGGCGAGAGGGTATCTGTTATAGAGCTGGCTGTGGCAAAGGATGACCTCGGTAAGATTATAGGTAAGCAAGGGCGTACAGCAAAGGCGTTGAGGACGATATTAACGGCGGCCTCAACAAAGCTAAATAAAAGGTCCGTGCTGGAGATAGTTGAGTAATAAAGAATTAGTAGCTGTAGCAAAGATAGTAGGGGCTCATGGCATTAAGGGTGAACTAAGGGTCTATCCTTATGTAGAGAAGGGCGGGGTAGAGGATTATCTGGATTTTTTCAGGTCTCACTTGGAAGACGTCGAAATCGACGGCTCTTCACACACCTTAAAGAGCCTTAAGCCTCATAAAAACATTCTACTAGTTAAGTTCAATGAAATTACCACCAGGGAGCGTGCAATTGAGCTTCAGGGCGTAGAGCTTTTCTGTGAGCGTTCGGAGTTTCCGGAGTTGACAGAGGGCGAGTATTACGAGTGCGATTTAGTGGGGTTGGAGGTCTATACCTCCAAGGGGCAGGAACTCGGTAAGCTGACAGCAGTTTTACATGCCGGCTCGGATGTATATGAGATCCACGGCCCTCTTGGTGAGGTCTTGCTACCTGCAATAAGCGAGGTTATAGTCGAGATAGATCTGAGTGCAGGACGTATGATAGTTGAACCTTTGGAAGGTCTTTTGCCAGATGAACCGGGAAGTGGTGATAAACCGGAGCAGACCTTAAAGCCTGAAAAGGCCT
>CAZUFI010000086.1:2938-5353 GCA_964618745.1 uncultured Thermodesulfobacteriota bacterium
GATGAACCGGGAAGTGGTGATAAACCGGAGCAGACCTTAAAGCCTGAAAAGGCCTCGAAGCCTAAGTAGGTTTAGAAGCCTGAATAGGCAACATTAAGGTGTGTATAGTGACTCTTATGATTACCTTTGATATTCTCACACTCCTTCCAGAGTTTTTCGACTCTCCACTTAAGCAAAGTGTTATTGGCCGCTCTATCGAGGCGGGCATTCTTTGCGCAACTCTCCGAAACATTAGAGATTACAGTACTGATAAGCATCGCAGTGTAGATAGCGCTCCGTATGGCGGAGGTGCCGGCATGGTGATGAGGGTAGAGCCAGTTGTGGCTGCTATCGAGGCTGCTAGAGTTGCAGCCGAGGTGTTGGGGAAGAGGGCGACGGTTATTTTGCTCACTCCGCAGGGCGAACAGTTTAGCCATAAAAAGGCCGTAGAGTTGTCTGGCCTTGAATATTTGATTCTGGTCTGCGGCAGGTACGAGGGCTTTGACGAGCGTATAAGGGGTTACGTAGATATGGAGCTCTCTATCGGTGATTACGTCTTGGCAGGTGGTGAGGTAGCGGCTCTAGCTGTTATCGATGCCGTAGGAAGGCTTGTTCCGGGCGTTCTGGGCGATATAGAGAGCGTAAAGCACGAGTCATTTAGCGACGGTGGTCTGGAGTATCCGCAGTACACACGGCCTGAAGATTATAAGGGGGCGAGAGTGCCCGAGGTCTTACTTTCCGGTAACCATGCGTTGATTGATAGGTGGCGCAGCGAGCAGAGTAGGAAGCGTACATTAGAGAGAAGGCCTGAGCTTTCGGTCTGTAGTGATGAGTTTAGTGGAGATGGCACTAAAAAAACCATTTAATTGTAGATTATTTTAATAAAGTTATTGACCTTTTGTAGGTAAATATTGTAATATATTTTCTTGATTTGAGTGTAATTATTTAGATGTAGTTAGGAGGCATTATGAGTACGGTAGTAGCTGATATAGAAAGAGAATATTTACGTGACGATCTTCCTGAGTTTCGCCCTGGAGATACAGTCATTGTTAACGTCAGGATCAAGGAAGGCGAGAAAGAGCGTATACAGGCCTATGAGGGCGTTGTGCTGAGAAAGCGTGGCGGTGGTACTCGCGCGAGCTTTACTGTCAGAAAGGTCTCTTACGGTACAGGTGTTGAGAGGATCTTCCCTCTTCATTCGCCATCGATTGCATCTATAACGGTCAAGACCGAGGGACGTGCAAGACGTGCAAGACTTTACTTCTTGAGAGCACTTAAGGGCAAGGCCGCCAAGCAGATGATCAAGAAGCGACGTTAGCCACCTTTGTTCTAAGTTTATTTTAGGCGACCCTGTTGCGTTTGTTTGTTACGCATATTATTCAGGGTCGCTTTTTTTTATTTCACATGTCTTGTCTGGTCAAGGAGCTACCACTAGTGGATACCTATGAGAAGTTGGCGCGCTCCAAGGGTTGTACGACGATTGCAGGCGTGGATGAGGTAGGCAGGGGGCCGCTTGCAGGCCCTGTACTGGCTGCTTCTGTAGTATTTACCGAGGGCCTTCTGGGGCTCGGCATTAAAGATTCCAAGAAACTCTCCCCTAAAAGACGTACAGAACTATCACGCCAGATCTGGAGGATCTCTCCGGGTGTGGGCATAGGCGTGCTCTCCAACCTTGATATAGATAGGTCCAATATATTAAAGGCCTCGTTGCGTGCAATGGCCATGAGCGTAACCGCCATGAAGAACGTTAATGGCGATTCGGTGGTGCCTGATTACCTTTTTGTTGACGGCCAGTATAAGGTGGCTGAGTTGGATATCCCTCAGACGGCGATTATAAAGGGGGATTCCTTGAGCGTCTCGATTGCCGCGGCCTCAATTGTCGCAAAGACCGCACGAGATAGGATAATGGTTGTTATGGATACTATCTATCCTGGTTATAACTTTGCCGGGAATAAAGGCTATGGTTCGCGCGAGCATATGGATGCTATTGAACGGATCGGTCCGTCTCCTCTTCATAGGATGAGCTTTAGCTTTGGCAGAGGTGCTAAGAGGGTCGAAGTTAAGGGGAAGAGAGAGGGCGTGGTAAGTGTTTAAAGGGTTCTTTGGCAAGGAGGCAGGCTCTTCTGGCGGCGCAGAGGCGGCGGGTAAAAAGGCCTGGCTTGGCAGGCACGGCGAGCAGCTCGCCGAGAAGTATCTTAAAAAAAAGGGTTACCGCATTATCGAGCGTAACTTTAACGGGCGTTTCGGAGAGCTTGACCTTATAGTCAGTAAAAGTAAGGTTCTTGTCTTTGTTGAGGTCAAGACTCGCACTGGTACTGCGTATGGCGCGGCCAAAGAGGCCGTTGACGCACGTAAGGCCGGGCGTATTATAAAGGCCGCGAAGGAGTATATGCATAAGAAAGACCTGGCTGAGGATATCGCACTGCGCTTTGATGT
>CAZUFI010000086.1:5453-7122 GCA_964618745.1 uncultured Thermodesulfobacteriota bacterium
ATATTGTCAACTAGCTATAGATTGAGGTTAAGATTGTCTAATTCATCAGAACAAAAGAAACTTTTTATAATAGATGGCTCGGCCTGTATCTACCGGGCCTTCCATGCGATCCCTGTATTTATGACCAGTAAGGGGCAACCGACCAATGCCGTATATGGTTTTACGCAGACCTTAAGAAAGATTATCGCAGAGTACGCCCCCGACTATATTGTGATCGCCTATGACTCAAAGGGGCCGACCTTTCGCCACGAGTTGCACGAGGACTATAAGGCTACGCGCCCGCCGATGCCGGATGAGCTTGCTGCTCAGATACCGCTGATAAAGCAGATGGTCAAGGCATTTAATGTAGCAACCCTTGAGTTGCAGGGCTTTGAGGCCGACGATATTATAGCGACCGTTGTCAAAGCTGCGAAGGGGTTTAGTATTGGTCAATCTACCCCTGCTATTCGCGTCTCTATCGTAACCGGTGATAAGGATATGTATCAGCTAATCGATGATAATACCGAGGTCTTTGATTATGCCAAGGGCAGGTTTATCAGGGACGCAGAGGTGCAAGCGAAGTTCGGCGTAGCTCCGGGCCATGTCGTTGATATGCTGGGGCTTGCCGGAGATAAATCCGATAATATCCCCGGTGTCGCAGGGATTGGGGTAAAGACCGCTGCTAAGCTTATAAATGCGCACGGCACTATAGAAGAGATGCTTGCGGATATAGAAAGTGTCACGCCAGAGAGGATAAAAAAGAAGCTTACTGATTATAGCCAGGATGCTTTGATCTCAAAGAAGTTGGCGACTCTTGACGCAGAGGTGCCACTTGACTTTGATATAGAAGGTTTTGCATCTAAAGATCCGAAGATAGAGGCCCTCTCCGTGATTCTTAGAGAGCTTGAGTTTGTAAAGCTTATAAAGGAATTGATACCGATTGAAGCGGTAGAGCCATTTGTGCAGGTCGTAGACAGTGACGCGGCACTTCTGCGGCTCACTAGTGCGGTAAAGGCCTCTGGGCAGGTGGCTCTGGTGGCCTTGCCTCTGGCTGAGTTTGACGGTAAGGGAGAGACAGGGCACTTTGCGTTAGAAGGCATAGGGGTTGCGGCTACTGATCAAGAGGTTTTTTACCTGCCTCTTGAAGGTAAAGAGGACTGGTTATCTGCCCTAAAGCCGATATTACCGATATTAGAAGACAAGGCCATTGAAAAGCACTCTTCTGATCTTAAGCCGCTATATAAGTACTTCGCATCGCACGGGATTCGGCTCAGAGGGGCGGTGATGGATATCTCTGTTGCAGCGTATCTTATTAGTCCGGGGCAGCGAGCCCTTACGATAGATGATATCGCGGAGAGGGAGCTTGATCAGGGACTCGGGGTAGCCGACGATGCGCAATCAGCCGAGCTTACAGGCGGTAGAGCGCGTGCCACGTTGCGCCTAACCAAGGTCTTTAGCCAGAGATTAGCCGAGCATCAGCAGCTCGGGGTCTTTAGCGATATGGAGTTGCCTCTGGTAGAGGTTCTGGCCTCTATGGAGCGGGTCGGTATCAAGGTGGATTGCAAGATACTCGAAGAGCTAACAATAGAGATGGGGCAGAGGCTGACAGCTCTTGAGACTGAGCTTTACGCGCAGGCAGGTTATGACTTTAATATAAACTCACCCAAGCAGCTCTCAAAGCTGCTCTTTG
>CAZUFI010000087.1:0-2957 GCA_964618745.1 uncultured Thermodesulfobacteriota bacterium
ACATTTCAGTTGACGCAGCCCCCCATCCCTTGATATCTTAAAAAGTACTTATTTCTACGTATTTAAGTGGTAGCATCCGTTTGCTTAACTAAAAAAATATATGTAATTTATAGCCTAAAGGAGGGTTTATTATGGATTGGGGAATGCAGAATCGTTTATCGAGGATTATCAAGCCGGATACAGGACGTACCGTTATGTTGGCAGTAGATCATGGCTATTTCTTAGGCCCGACAACAGGGCTGGAAAAGCCAGGTGATGTTGTCCGCCCGCTTCTGCCTTATGCAGATACTTTAATGCCGACACGTGGCGTGCTTCGCAGTTGCGTAGACGCATCGGCTGATGTGCCGATCTGCCTGCGTGTATCAGGTGGTACAAGCATCCTGGGCGATCTTGCAAATGAAGGTATAACCGTCTCAATGGAAGATGCTATCAGGTTGAATGTCGCTGCGGTGGCCCTGTCTGTCTTTGTCGGCTCGGCTCTGGAGAAGCAGTCTTTGCTATCTCTTGCTAAATTAGTTGACGAGGGTACTCAGTACGGTATTCCAGTCCTAGCCGTTACGGCCGTTGGTAAGGATATGGTTAGGGATTCACGTTATCTAGGGCTTGCTTGCAGGATCTCGGCAGAGCTTGGCGCGGCTGTTGTAAAGACCTACTACTGTGACGGCTTTGAAAAGGTCGTCAACGACTGCCCCGTGCCGATTGTAATAGCCGGTGGTAAGAAGATATCCGAGCAGGATGCCTTGATACTTGCCAGCAACGGCATCAAAAGCGGAGCCGTTGGCGTGGATATGGGACGTAATATCTTCCAGTCCGAGAACCCGGTAGCAATGATTCAGGCCGTACGCGCTGTTGTCCATAACGACGAAGCCCCTGATAAGGCCTATGATATGTATCAGACACTGGCGGCAGAGGGCTCGGACAAGGCACCAGAGCCTGCATAATTTTCTTAAATGACTTATATGATAGTTAACCAATTTGATTGTTTTGGTTGACAATAGGAGAGTATCCAATTGAAGGCAGCTGTATATTATACAAATAGCGATGTAAGGGTTGAAGAGCGTCCCATGCCAAAGGCCGGTGCTGGCGAGATAGTCGTCCGTATCGAGGCCAGCGGTATCTGCGGAAGCGACGTGATGGAGTGGTATCGTATAAAAAAAGCCCCTATCGTCCTTGGCCATGAAATCGCAGGCACGATTGAGGAGCTTGGCGAGGGCGTTACCAAGTTCAAGCTCGGCGACCGTGTCACGGTCGCCCATCATGTGCCGTGCAATACTTGCAGGCATTGCTTAATCGGTAATCAGAGCGTCTGCGAGACCCTGCGTACTACCAGCTTTGATCCAGGCGGTTTCTGTGAATTTGTGCGAGTGCCTGCGATAAATGTAGATCGCGGGACATTCTTATTGCCATCTAACGTGAGTTTTCTGGCCGCGACATTTGCCGAGCCTCTGGGTTGCGTCGTGCGAGGTCTAAATAAGGCGGGTTTTAAGCCCGGAATGAATGTACTGGTTATAGGCAGTGGCATCTCAGGGATGCTGCATATAAAGCTCTTTAAGGCACTTGGTGCCGGCTTTATCGCAGCGACCGATATTGACGAATACAGGCTCAGTGCCGCCGAGAAGCTCGGTGCCGATATGGTTATGAACGGGGCTTTTGAGGATGTTCCTGACGAGATAATGCATAAGACCGGCAGGCTCTGCGATCTGGTCGTGCTGTGCGCGGCACCTGACTCTGCCATTGCGCAGGGGCTTGCCTCTGTGGAGAAGGGTGGTGGGGTAATCTTCTTCGCTCCGAAGGAGCCGGGCGAGACCTACCCGATGCCGTTATTTGACTTATGGCGAGATAATATTAATATCTATAATACCTATGCCTCTCCGCCTGCCGAGACAGTGACTGCGATAGACCTTATCTCCAGTGGGCGCGTGACGGTCGAGGATATGATAAGCCACAGGCTTATGATCGATGAGACGCAGAAGGGTTTTGATCTCGTAGCCGGAGCCGGTGAGTCGCTAAAGGTAATAATCGAGCCTCAGCGTACGCCGGAATAGAGTTAAAGCGTAGAGGTACTATTCAATGAAGGCAATAGGTATAACCGCAAAGATAACAAACCCAGAGGCAATAGAGCTAAGCTCTAAGATCGCTGCGTGGCTGAAAAATAAAGGCATAGCCACTTACGGTGACAAGGAGCTGGCAAGCCGTGCCGACCTTATAGAGGAGGTTACGGGCGGGGTCTTCTCAGGGGATGTAGAGGCCGTGGTCTGCCTTGGCGGAGACGGTACTATGCTCTATGCCGCCAGGTTGCTGGACGGTCGTCCAGTGCCGATGCTCGGCGTAAATATGGGCGGACTTGGCTTTATGACGACCCCTATAAAGGTCGCGGATATATATGGCAGCCTTGAAGACGTAATAGCCGAAAATATTGAGACCCAGCAGCGTATGATGCTGGATGTTAAGGTGACGCGTGAAGGCGAGGTCATCGCACGCGAGCGGGCTCTTAACGATGCTATTATAAAGACCACTGTCGGACGCTTGATCAGACTCAAGACATCTATTAATAAGGAATACGTAACTACATACAGGGCCGATGGCCTTATAATAGCAACGCCAACTGGCTCTACGGCCTATTCTCTTTCGGCCTCCGGCCCGATACTTTACCCTACAATACACTCGGTAATTCTAGTTCCGATCTGCGCCTTTAATCTGGCAAAACGCCCTGTAGTACTGCCCGATACAATGGACGTCTCGGTGACGATAGGGCCGGAGCATAGCGGCGTGGGCCTTACCCTTGACGGGCAGTTTGATATGCCGCTCAAACCCGGCGATGTGGTAGATGTAAAGCGCAGCAAGTCTTGTGTCTACCTTATTAAGTGCGGCAACAGGAGTTACTTTGATATACTAAGGGAGAGGCTTCTGTGGGAAGGCCATGACGACTAACCACCTTCCACCTTCGGTGGCTTTAA
>CAZUFI010000087.1:3057-7097 GCA_964618745.1 uncultured Thermodesulfobacteriota bacterium
TTTGAGTTGTCACCGATCTCCGTTTGAAAGGCCATTACTACTGACTTTCCAAAGGGCACGGTACGTGTCTGTTTGCTCTTTTTATCTACCAAGGATTTTTTATGCTGCTAGAACTCAATATAAAAGATCTTGCTATTATCGACGAGCTTAGCCTCGTGCTTGGTCCGGGTTTCAGTGTCTTTACTGGCGAGACAGGTGCTGGCAAATCCATTATTATAGATGCCATTGATCTGGTCCTTGGCGGGCGGGCCTCTACCGAGCTTGTAAGGAGCTCGCGGGATGAGGCGCGGGTCGAGGCCATCTTTGATGCCTCGGGACTTAGCGGTGTAGCTGCTCTGCTCGACGGGGCGGGCCTTCCTACCGAGGAAAATCTATTTATAAAAAGAATAGTCTCACGCAGTGGCCGTAGCCGTATATTTATAAACGGCTCTATGGCGAGCGCATCGGTCTTGGCGACCCTTGGACGGCTACTCATTGACGTATACGGGCAGAGTGAGCATCAGGCCTTGACCAAGGTCGAGGAGCATATCGATATGCTGGACGACTTTGGCGGCCTACAATCGATGACGCTTGCGATGGCCGGACTTTATCAGAGATGGAGCTTGGCGAGGCGTGACCTTGATAAGGTTCAGGCCGAGATCAGAAAGGCCGCCGAGGACCGAGAGTTGTTGGAGTTTCAAAGCGGCGAAATAGAAGAAGCCGCCCTTTTAGATGGCGAAGAAGACGAGCTTACCAGAGAGCACGGAAGGCTCAAGAACGCCGAGCGAATCTTAAAGACCGCAGATGAAGGTAGTTCAATCTTATACGGTGCGGATGGCGCAGTCCTTGAAAAACTAGCTCGGTTGGTAGGTGAGCTTAAGGAGCTTGCCCGCTATGATAAAGAGCTTGGAAGTCTTGGCGGGCGCCTTGAGAGTGCGGCCTTAGAGGTAGAGGATGTTGCTACGACGCTACGCGATTACGGCGGTACTCTGGAACTGGACCCCAACAGGCTTATAGAGATTGAAGATAGGCTTGACCTGATAATAAAACTTAAGCGTAAGTACGGCGATACTATTAAGGATGTGCTTGATAAGCAGCAAGAGATTGACGATAGGCTCTTGTCTATTAGCGGCAGCGAGGGGCGTAAAAATGAGCTCGAAGAAGAGCTTGCAGCCCTTACAAAAGAGGCGACCGAGTTCTCTGTTAAGTTAACAAAGGCTCGGGAAAAGGCCGCCAAAGCCCTTAAAAAGGGGATTGAGGCGGAGCTTGCAGAGCTTGGTATGAAGGGTACGATCTTTCAGGTCGATATAGAACGGGTAGGCAGTAATGACGATATTTATTCTTTCTCAGCGACAGGTTCTGATAAGGTCTGTTTTATGATCGCAACCAATAAGGGTGAAGAGCTGAAGCTGCTCTCAAAGGTCGCCTCAGGCGGCGAGCTCTCCAGAATCATGCTGGCCATGAAGGGGATAACCTCGCGTGGTCTGGTCCCGACCCTTATCTTTGATGAGGTCGATACAGGGATCGGGGCACTAATGTCCAAGGTCGTAGGGGCGAAGCTTAAAGAGGTCAGCACCACGCACCAGACGCTCTGCATAACGCATACGGCGCAGATAGCCGCTTTTGCCGATAATCATTATCTGGTAGAGAAGGATGAAAACTCCGAGGGGCGGGTCGTCTCAGGAGTACGTAAGCTATCAGAGGAAGAACACCTTGAGCGTATCGCCTGGATGCTTGGCGGTGATGAGCCCACAGGTACTACATTAAAGCACGCTCGTGAGTTGGTAGGTGCGGCGGGCAACTAAGTCTGTTTTACGGATAATACGGAGTGAATATGCCAGCCAGAAAGATTAGAAAGGCCGTTTTGGGCGATGTTAAAGAGATAGCAGCCCTTGTAGCGGATTTTGCAAAAAAAGGCGATATGTTGCCACGCCCCCTGACCGAGATATATACGACGATCAGGGACTTTGTAGTCTATATCGAGGACGGCGTGGTGCTGGGCGCTTGCGCTCTGCATATAAGCTGGGAGGATATCGCCGAGGTGCGCTCGCTGGCCGTTGACGACAGGGCATCAAGTAAGGGTGTTGGCGCAGAGCTTGTGGCAAGGTGTCTGGAAGATGCAAAGCCGCTGGGTGTGAAAAAGGTTTTTGCATTGACCTATAAGACCGAGTTTTTTGAAAAACTCGGTTTCCATCAGGTCGATAAAGAGGTGCTTCCGCAGAAGATATGGAGCGATTGCGTGAAGTGTATGAAGTTCCCAAATTGCGATGAAAATGCTGTTATAATAGAGCTTAGAGAGGTGAAGGCTGATGACTAATGACTTTGATAAGACAATAGAAATAGTAAGTGGGCTTTTAGAAGGTAAGGTTGATTCCTTTGAGATATATCTGTCGCGTAGTAAGGGGCTGGTAGTCGAGGCCAAGGACGGCGAGGTCGATGCCCTAAGGGTCAGCGACGATAGCGGGGTGGGACTTAGAACCCTTTCATCTGCCGGTAGCACTGGCACCGGTGGTAGGCCGGGCTTTGCATCGACCAATCTATTTACCGAGCAGGCACTCTCGGAGATGGTAGAGCTTGCGATAGGAGGAAGCGGCGGGGCCTCAGAGGATGCGGCCCTTGGTTTTGCCTCTGCCGTAACAGGGGACGGCTCTATTGATCTTGATTCAATCGACGTTGATTTTGACGCATTAACCGAGCAGGAAAAGATAGAGAAGGCAATAAGCATTGAGAAGCATGCACGTGACTTTGATAAGAAGGTAGCACGCGTGAGAAAGGCATCTTATAGCGAGAGCCGGAGTTTTTCTCGTACCTATAATTCAAAGGGCGTGGATTGTTCTTACGAGGGTACTTTCTTCTCCGGCTCTGTTATGGCAGTCGCCGAGCAGGACGGAGAGAGTCAGGTGGGCTGGGAGGTGGGGCTCTCTCATATTAGAAGTTGCGTAGACCCTGCCGTGATAGGGCGTGGTGCAGGCGAGCGTGCCGTTGGTATGCTGGGTGCAAAGACCCCTGGGACTATCAAGGCCCCGGCGATCTTGGAAAATACCGTCGTGATGGATCTTCTTGGGCAGCTTGTAAGTTCTTTTACAGCCGACAGCATAGAGAAGGGGAAGTCCATGTTAATAGGTAAGATGGATAAGAAGATAGTAGCACCGTGCCTGAATATCTGGGACGATGGCCTTTTAAAGGGCGGCTGGTCAAGCTCTATATACGACTGCGAAGGAGTGCCGAGCCAGAAGACGGCACTAATCTCAGCTGGTGTCTGTGCGGCATTCCTATACGACACGTACTGGGCAAATCGCACCGGTGGAAGATCTACCGGCAATGGCTCTAGAGGCGGCTATAAAGGCGCAACAGGAATAGGGACGACCAATTTGTATATAGAAAAAGGCGAGACTTCCTTAGAAGGCCTCTTTGTCGAGATGGGTAAGGGCCTCTTTATAACCGAGCTTATGGGCGTGCATACGATAGACCCGGTAAGTGGCGAGTTCTCGGTCGGGGCTAGTGGCTTCTGGATAGAGAACGGTAGGATAGCTTATCCCGTCAGAGGTATGGCGATCTCAGGAGACCTGCTGGATGTCTTTCAAAAGGTCGAGCAGATAGGCTCGGATATGCGCTTTCTGGGCTCTGTCGGTGCGCCGAGTCTTCTGATCGGCGAGGTCAATGCAAGCGGCTCTTGAGCCTATACTTCGTACTCATAAACATTTATCTACGTCGTCGGGACTTCAGATTTGAAGCCTCACGTACTTAAAAGTACGCTGCGGGTTCAATCTTCACCCCTCCTACCGTCTAAGACGGGTTAAAGCGTATCTGAAACGTTTCTGAGCACGAAAAGTCTAATGGTGTACGGGTGCTGCGCACGGCAAGTTAATTAATTTAGTTATGTGCTACGCATGGCACGGAGCTATCTATTGAACTATGCTCCCACGCATGTGGGTTGCCTCCGGTGCAACCGGTGCCCCACCGCAGGTGGTGCTGCGGGTTCAATCTTCATCCCTCCTACCGCCTAAGACGGCCTCAAGGCATACCTAAAAGTATGCTCAGATATAATTTTTTGTCCTTCC
>CAZUFI010000088.1:0-6855 GCA_964618745.1 uncultured Thermodesulfobacteriota bacterium
ACTTCCGTTGGCTCTTCCAGACCAAGCCCTGCCTCTTGCCGCATTATCAAGAGCCCGGCCTTTGTGATAAGCATATCAACATCAAAGCCCGCGGCCAGTAACTCTCTTATCAGAGTTAAACCATACAGAGCACCGCTTGCGCCACTTATCGCAACTATAAAAGAAGGCCGCCCTGTATCCTTACCACTAGCCGACATACCTACTTATCCTTGCTAATATCGATTGCCAGATAAAGGACACTACGACCACGTTTTATCAAAAGCAAGAGAACATCTTTTTTAAGGGCCTTGCCAAGCTCTGTGTTAAAGGCCTTGACGTCTCCAGTATCTTTTCTATTTACCTCTTTGATGATATCGCCACGTAGCACTCCGCCTCGGGACGCGATACTACCTTCTTCAATCGAGGTTACGAGCACGCCACCATGATCCTTAAGGCCGAACCGCTCTGCGACCTGCGGCGTTATCTTTGTTACAACAACGCCTAATTTGGCCGCGCTGCTATCGATTTTTTCGGGGACAGAGGCTATATCGTCATCTTTATTGGCCTTTGTGCCGACCTTAATAAAGAGGGTCTTTTTACGCCCGTCTCTTAAAACAATAACTTTTGTCTTTTTACCTGGCCGCGCCGCTGCTACTGCCATCGGCAGGTCACGGCTGGTCTTTATTGCTTTACCGCCAAACTCCGTTATTATATCTCCGGCCTTTATTCCGGCTTCTTCCGCAGGGTCGCCCGGCATGGTAGAAGATACTAACGCGCCTGCGCTGTCTTTCAGGCCAAATGACCTTGCTATCTCAGGGGTTATCTCCTGGATGCTAACGCCTATCCAGCCGCGCGTTACCTTACCTTTATCTTTAAGTTGAAGGACTATTTCCTTGACCATATTGATAGGTATGGCAAAGCCAATACCCTGACCACCTGCGATGATCGCGGTATTGACACCTACTACCTCACCGTCCAGGTTAAAGAGAGGACCTCCACTATTGCCGGGATTAATCGATGCATCTGTCTGCAAGAAGTTATCATAAGGACCAGCCCCTATAACACGCCCCTTCTGACTAAGTATCCCTACCGTTACAGTACCGCCAAGACCAAATGGATTACCAATGGCCATAACCCACTGGCCAATCTCTATCTTATCGGAGTTGCCAAAGGCAGCGACCGGAAGATCTTCGCCCGCTTCTATTTTTATAAGTGCTATGTCGAGGTTTGAATCCCTTCCGATTATCTCGGCCTTATATTCTTTTTTCTTATCCTTAAAAAGGGTTACTATTATCTCTGTGGCATTCTCAACGACATGGTTATTGGTAATGATATAACCTTCTTTATTGATAATAAAACCAGAGCCAAGGTTGTGTCTTTTCCGCTCTCTCTCCGGGCCGTTAAAGGGCTTAAGGAAATCGTCGTTGAAGAAATCCTCAAAAGGGCTCTTGAAACCTCTGGGCATCTGCGGGCGTCGGCCTCTCCTGCTCTTTAAAACCTGCGTCGTAGAAATATTTACGACAGAGGGCCTGAGCTCCTTTGCAAGCCCTGCAAAGGAAGGCAGCCCCTGCAAAGCAAGGCTGGCCCTAGGCGATTCCACGCGCTGGCGCGTAGCACCTTCCTTCCAAAAGTCCTGTGCCATGCTCTCGCTCGTAATATCAAGGCCCACTGAAATAGCAAAGGCCGCAAAGGCCGAGACAAGAGCCACAACAACAATGGTCTTTACACCGTAGCTTCGTTTTTTCATGGTTTTTTCCTAAAGGTTGCGGAACTCGCCGAATAAAATTCGACGAGGATCTTTAAACTACCCTACTATCTTACAGTAGCAAGTACGCAGGTCATAGAGAACACCTTCCATAAGCTTACCCTCATCTTCGGTAAGATTGTTCTCTGTCTTTTCCTTAAGCATCTCGATTAAATCAATTGTATGCTTGGCAAGCTGATAGTTTGTATCTTTTTTCTTGGTCTCAGGGTTGTCTACTTCACCCAACTGCATAAGTGCGGTTGTAGAGAGTGAGTAAATAAACGTAGTAAAGTCAGGCGGGGGAAGCTCTGCTTCTTCATTTACGCCACCATCCGCACTAAGGTTTACCCCTTCCGCGCTACCGCTATCTTTTGTTTCTTCTACCTTCTCTGTTGTCATATATAAACCTTCCTTATTAGGATAATTACTTTACATCAACCTTGATAGGCCGTGCCTTTAAGGGCCCGGTCTTTGGGACCAAGACCTCAAGGACGCCGTCCTTAAAGCTGGCCTTTACTTTTTTGCCTTCTACAGCGACCGGAAGAGTAAAGGTCCTCTGAAAAAACCCATATGCGAACTCCATCCTGTGGTAATGCTCGCCTTCCACATTGCTGCGCATCTTTCTCTGACCCTTGAGTGTTAAAAGGTTGTCATTTATCTCGACACCGACATCTTTCGCGTCAACGCCGGGCAACTCTACCTTTAAAATAAGATCCTTCTCTGTCTCGTATATATCGGTCGGTGGCGACCAACCACATTTAGAGCCATCACCATGATCGGTATACTTAGAGAGTGCATCATCAAAGATACGGCCCAGTCTCTCCTGTAAAAAAAGCAGGTCTTTAAATGGAAGATCTTTGACTATTGCCACGTATTACCTCCATCCGTTACGGACAAGAGACGGTAAACCAACAGTAGCGTACCGCAACACCTTGAATTATAATATAATATTAAATTTTCACTAAATTGTCAAGATGTTACAATACAGCACCGCCCCGCTTATCAGGCAGGCTCAACCTCCTCTGCCGCCGCCGCGACCTTTGTAAAAACAAGCCCCGCACCGTCCAGATCTACTCGGATCGTATCGTCTTGCCTGTACTCACCTTCCAGTATTCTGATGGCAAGCTCATCCTGAATACTATTTTGTAAGAGCCGCTTTAAGGTCCTTGCCCCGTAGGCCGGGTCATAACCCTTATCGGCAAGCCATGCCTTGGCCTTCCCGGTAAGCTCCAGACCTATCTTTTTATCCTGTAACAGCTCCTTTATATGCCTGAGCTGGATATCCACAATCGCCTCCATATTGTCTCTAGAGAGCGTATGAAAGATGATTATATCATCTATCCTGTTAAGGAACTCGGGCTTAAAGGTCTCTTTAAGGGCCGAGTTTACCTCAACCTCCAGTTTGTCGAATTCATCTTCGCCATATTCGGTAATATAGCGGCTCGCCAGATTTGAGGTCATAATAATAACCGTATTTCTAAAGTCCACCGTCTTACCGTGGCCATCGGTGAGCCTGCCTTCATCCAAGACCTGAAGCAGCAGGTTAAAGACATCTGGATGCGCCTTTTCTATCTCGTCAAAGAGCAGAACCGAGTAAGGCCTTCTCTTTACGGCCTCGGTCAGATATCCGCCCTCCTCGTAGCCGACGTATCCCGGAGGTGCGCCGATCAAACGAGCGACCGAGTGCTTCTCCATAAACTCGCTCATATCAAGCCTTATCATGGCTCGCTCATCATCAAAGAGAAACTCAGCAAGTGTCCTTGCCGTCTCGGTCTTACCGACCCCGGTCGGGCCGAGAAATATAAACGACCCGATAGGACGCGCAACATCCTGCAACCCGGCCCGGGCCCTGCGCACAGCATTGGATACCTTTTTTAGGGCAGCCGCCTGCCCAACAACCCTTTTAGCAAGCTCGGCCTCCATACGCAGGAGCTTCTCTCGCTCGCCCTCAAGCATACGCGCTACCGGAATACCTGTCCAAGCCGAGACGACCTCTGCTACGTCCTCTTCCGTAACCTCCTCGGTGAGCATGCGACCAGCACTCTCTAACTCTTCAAAGGCGCGACTCTCCTGCTCAAACCTCTTCTCCAGCTCGACGAGCCTTCCGTACTTTAGCTCTGCGGCCCTTTCAAGCTCGCCCTTACGCTCGGCCTCGGCCCCCTCGGCCTTGACCTCTTCTATCTCTTTTTTACCCTTTCTAATGCAATCTATCAGGTCCTTTTCTTTTTTCCACTGCGCCTTAAGGACAGTAACCTCTTCTTTAAGCCCCGAAAGCTCGACCTTAATCTTCTCCAGCCGCTCTATCGATTGCTTATCGCTCTCCTTTTTAAGGGCTTCTTTCTCTATCTCAAGCTGAATCATACGCCGCTCTAAGACGTCTATCTCAGCCGGCATACTATCTATCTCTATACGCAGACGCGCCGCTGCCTCGTCTATAAGATCTATCGCCTTATCCGGCAAGAACCTATCGGCGATATACCTGTTGGATAGGGTCGCTGCCGCAACAATAGCCGAATCAGCGATCCTTATCCCGTGATGCACCTCATAACGCTCCTTAAGTCCCCTAAGTATCGCGATGGTATCCTCCAGCTGCGGCTCACCGACCATAATCGGCTGAAACCTGCGCTCCAGAGCCGCGTCTTTTTCAATATGCTTACGATACTCATCAATCGTTGTCGCACCGACACACATCAACTCACCACGAGCCAGAGCGGGCTTGAGCATATTAGATGCATCCATAGCACCCTCGACAGCACCGGCGCCGACCAGAGTATGCAACTCATCGATAAAGAGAATGATCTCGCCTCGCGCCTCTTGTATCTCCTTTAAAAGGGCCTTCAACCTCTCCTCAAACTCTCCCCTGTACTTCGTACCGGCGATAAGCGCACCAAGGTCAAGGGCCAGAAGCCTCCTGTCTTTTAAGGCATCTGGCACATCGCCGTTTACTATTCTCTGCGCAAGACCCTCGACAATCGCCGTCTTACCGACACCGGCCTCACCGATAAGCACGGGGTTGT
Source organism: uncultured Thermodesulfobacteriota bacterium (assembly GCA_964618745.1). Lineage (GTDB taxonomy): Bacteria > Desulfobacterota > GWC2-55-46 > GWC2-55-46 > DRQE01 > JAJRSM01. Next base: position 4,741 of record CAZUFI010000088.1, read on the forward strand.
TCTTGCGCCTGCGTGCCAGTACCTGCACGACCCTGCGAATCTCATCGTCCCGGCCTATTACAGGATCTAGCTTGTTGGCACGCGCAAGCCCCACGAGGTCTCTCGTATACTTGCTTATGGCCTGATATTTATCTTCCGGGTTCTGATCAACGACGCGACGCCCCGCACGAATAACAACGAGGGCCTTTAGGATATTATCCCTTGTCCCGCCTTGAGCCAGAAGCAACTTACTGGCGACACCTTTTTTTTCATTACTTATAGACAGCAGAATATGCTCGCTTGATATGAATTCATCTTTAAGAGTAGTTGCCTCTTTCTCTGCGGCCTCAAAGACCTCTTTCATCCGCTGCGAAATAAAGGCCTCGCCAACAGAGCCCGAGACGACTGGCAGTTTTTCCAATTCGTCTTCTATCTGCCCTTTTACAAGACCGATATTAACGCCCACACGTTCCAGCACCGGGCGCACTATACCACCTTCCTGAGTAAGGAATGCAAGCAGCATATCCTCCGGCGTTATCTCAGCACGAGAATTGGCCTCCACGCTGCCCTTGGCACTATTTAATGCCTCCTGCGATTTTATCGTCAACCTTTCAAGTCTCATAAAACACCCCCCCTGCCACTGCCTCAAGCAAGGCACCGGCACACTTTTAGAAACCGCCTAATGACGATTTCATATCGCCAAAACGATATAAATAATTTACCTCTCTATACTTATAATCTAGGTACACAATGCGCAGTTGTCAAGGTCTGCTCGAAAGATACAAAAAAAGCGGCAAATCAAGTTGCTGCCTGATTTACCGCCTGAAAAACTCTAAAACACAAAATTTTAATAGATTAGATATTGTTTCATCCTACCCCAGCCCGCCAAGCTCGTACTGTACGATAGCAAGGGCGGCTATCGCCGCCGTCTCTGAGCGCAGGACTCTACGCCCAAGCCCTGCCTTTTTAAAACCAACAGCCACGGCCCGATCCACCTCATCATCAGTAAAGCCACCCTCAGGGCCGACAAGCAGGCACACACCCGTCTCTGGCGATAAAAAACTAAGTGACTTCTTTAGAGAATTCCTTGCCTCGCCCTCGTATAAAATAATCCCCCGATCCTCGCCACAAAGCCCCAAGGCCTCGTCATAACCGACCATATCAAGGCTCGGCACGACTGTTCTCTCGCATTGCTTTACGGCCTCTACCGCTATACGCCGCAACCTCTCTAACTTACCCGCGACCTTCTCCACATCAGGGCTTGGCACGGTCCTCTCATTTGTATAAAAAACAATACGCGCCACGCCAAGCTCAGTCGCCTTCTGCACTATAAGCTCCGGCTTATCACCCTTAACCAGAGCCTGCAATAAGGTCACCGCAGTGCGGCTCTCACCAACTCTTTCGCTAGAGCTACTGACCGATACCCAAGCCGAATCCTTACCAAATTCTTCTATCACACCCGTAAGCTCAAACCCCTTACCATCTAAGAGTATTACAGGGCTACCAATCTCCAGACGTAAAACCTTTTTAAGATGAGTAAACTCCTCACCACAAAGCTCCACCCGCTCCTGGTCAATTTGTATATCTTCTACAAAAAACCTTCTCGCCTTTGCCACAGTTGTCTTCTCCCGATTGCCATCAACCATCAACGCAAGGTAATAGCAACCCATTCCTTGCTTTTTGTGATTTTCACTGTATTCAGCGGCGCAGTTGCCCTAAGGCTCGCAGCCTCAAAACGCGCAGCGACCTGCGTCACCTCTTCTACTAAAATACCAGAAAGTATCAAAGCTCCACCGATCTTTACCTTTGCGACTATATCATCCATAAGCTTATAAAGAACTATCGTCCTTATATTGGCGACCACAAGATCAAAAGACCCGCTTAACTCAGAGAGCGGCTTACAGGTAAGCCTCGCCTTTGTTTTATTTAACCTCAGATTTTTACGGGCATTCTTCAGTGCCACCTCGTCTATATCCGTCCCGACTATCCCTTTAAAGCCAAGCCTTGCTCCAGCTATCGCCAAGACCCCGCTGCCAGTACCAAGATCCAGCATAGTAGCTGCCGAGTGCATATTCTTCGCCGCAGCCTTTATACCACGCAGGCAGAGCCTGGTCGTCTCATGGCCGCCTGTGCCAA
>CAZUFI010000089.1:0-1622 GCA_964618745.1 uncultured Thermodesulfobacteriota bacterium
TTCGCCTCTGGGTACGGGGCTTTTGGCATGGGTCGGTTTTGTGCCGCTGCTCTTTGCGCTAGAAGGGATGGTGGCTAGAGAAGAGCGTAGGGGCGCAAGAAAGTCGTTTGTCGTAGGATGGATCTGGGGCTTTGTCTTCTCGGTAGGGACTACCTATTGGGTAGTGAACTCGATGTACTATTACGGCGGTATTCCGCTTGTGCCGGGCGTGCTTATTATGCTGGTGCTAGCGGTCTATCTTGCGTTATTTCCGGCTATCTTTGCGGTCTTATTTTATCATACCCGGGGTTACCGCCCGCTCTTCAGGCTCTTTGTCATCCCGGCCCTCTGGGTCTCTCTTGAGTTTATAAAGGGTTTTCTCTTTACCGGCTTTCCTTGGAGTTTGCTTGGTTATTCGCAAGTTGGTTTTACGACCTTTATTCAGATCGCTGATATCTTTGGCGTATGGGGCGTCTCTTACTGGGTAATGCTGCTAAACGGCGGTATATTTCTTTTTCTTCTTAATCTCGCCCATGGCAGTGGGCGGCGAGGGCTTCGCATGGAGCCGTTCTTGATATTTGTGGCCACGGTAGTGGTCGTTATCTTTGTCGTGGTCTATGGTATTGTACAGACCGGCCTGGTTAATAAAGATACTGCTACGTGGACGCAGGTTGATATCGCGGCGGTCCAGGGTAATATCGATCAGGCCGTAAAGTGGCAGGCAACAGAGCAGGTAAAGACGGTCGATAAGTATAGCGAAATGGTTCAGGAGGCTTCGGATTCTTTTCGGCAGGCAGGTGGCGAGACCGGCCTGATAGTTCTGCCGGAGACCTCTATGCCGTTTTTCCTTGCCAAAGACAAAGGCATGCTGCCTTTTGTTGAGGAGATGGCTCGCGACTCTGGTTCTTATCTCCTGATAGGCGCACCGGATTATATCTCTGATGGCTCGGGTGGCCAGGATATATTAAATACTGCCTTCCTGCTCTCGCCCGAGGGCAAGATAAGTGGGCGGTACGACAAGATGCATCTCGTGCCTTTTGGCGAGTACGTACCGCTGAAATGGATATTATTCTTTATAGAAAAGCTAACGGCAGGGGCCGGTGAGTTTGTAGAGGGCAGGGGGCTTTATCCAATCAAGATCGAGCTTTCGGGTGTAAAGACTCAAGTCGGAACCTTTATCTGTTATGAGGCGATCTTTCCCTCGCTCGTTGCGGAGCTTGCTAGAGGCGGGCCAGAGGCGGATAAGGATGCGTCGCCTGCAACAGGTCTGCTCGTCAATATCACTAACGACGCATGGTTTGGAGATACCTCGGCGCCTTATCATCACCTTGATATGACGGCGATGAGGGCGGTAGAGAACAGGACCTTTTTGCTGCGTTCTGCCAATACAGGGATAAGTGCGATAGTCTCGCCAACCGGCGAGATCATAGAGAGGGCTGGTCTTTTTAAGGCCGCAGTTATTAGCGCAAGGGTCGGTCTGCGTGAAAAAGGCCCGACATTCTTCGGGCGTTTCCCTAATCTTTTCCCTTGTGCCCTGCTTATTTTCTCGGCTATTATAGTGCTTCTAGCTCTGCGGTTTAGAAGCCGTTCTTAGGTCTGGATTCAGGCTTGTCTTTGAGATTGCTGCGCTGGCCTTTTGGCCT
>CAZUFI010000089.1:1722-6823 GCA_964618745.1 uncultured Thermodesulfobacteriota bacterium
TCTTAGGTCTGGATTCAGGCTTGTCTTTGAGATTGCTGCGCTGGCCTTTTGGCCTCCTTACTTTTTCGTCTTCTCGTAATGACAGGTGCTTTTATATTGTCATTGCGAGCGAAGAGGGGCACAGCCCCTTCGTAGCGAAGCAATTTGTTTTTTGCATGCCCTGTGGTTGGCTGGGAATTGAAAGTATAGAGGCTGAAATAAATATATAAACCGTCTCAGATGGTCAGTATTGAAAATTAATTTTCAGTAGCATTAACCAATAACCGTCATCCTGAACTTGTTTCAGGATCTGTTTTTAAAAATATGGAATTTTGATTTTAAGGAGTAATTTTAATGATAGAGGATAGTAAAGATAAATTAGGAAAGGCTGAGATAAAGCTCGAAGAGCCGGGGGGTTTAATGTTGTTGGTTGGTCCGATGGCGAGGAGTATTTTTTAATGATAGAAGATAGTAAAGATAAATTAGGAAAGGCTGAGATAAAGCTCGAAGAGCTGGGAGGTTATCTTTGACCTCGCTGCGAAGAAAAAAGAGCTGGACGATATAGAAGAGCAGGCAGGCGGCGCGGATTTTTGGAACGATGCTGAAAAGGCTCAGCTTGTAATGAAGCAGAAGTCCGATATCGAGGGGGTTGTTAATTCTTATGAAGAGCTAAAGGAGCTTGCCGAAGAGGTCGCCATTACAATCGAGCTCGCCGAAGAAGAGGGCGACGCGGATGCCGAGAAAGAAGCCGAGGTGCTGGTCTCGCGTCTTCTCAGGCGTGTCGAAGAGATGGGGATTTTACGGGTCTTTAGCGGGAAGGCCGATAGGTGTAATGCCGTTGTATCGATTAATCCCGGGGCCGGAGGGACCGAGGCGCAGGACTGGGCCGGGATGTTATATAGGATGTACGAGCGTTTTGCCGAGCAGAGGGGATATGGCCTTGAGGTCGTTGATTATCAGTCAGGCGAAGAGGCCGGGATAAAGAGCGTTACCTTTATCCTCTCCGGCGATTTCACTTACGGATATATGAAGGCCGAGGTAGGGGTGCACAGGCTGGTGAGGATCTCCCCTTATGACGCCGCGAAGCGGCGGCATACTTCATTTGCATCGGTTATCGTATATCCGCAGATAGACGACGATATCGAGGTCGAGATAAACGAAGCCGACCTGAGGGTTGATACCTATAGGGCCAGTGGCGCGGGCGGTCAACACGTAAATAAGACCGATTCAGCCGTGCGTATAACGCATCTGCCGACAAAGATTATCGTTCAGTGTCAGAACCAACGCAGCCAGCATAAGAATCGCGCTACGGCGATGAAGCTTTTAAAGAGTCGCCTTTATGAGCTTCGGCGCAGGGAAGAAGAAGAAAAGATGGATAGCCTGCATGAGAAGCGTGAGATCGCCTGGGGCAGCCAGATCAGGTCGTATGTGTTGCAGCCCTACAGGATGGTAAAGGATCATAGGACGGGCCTTGATAAGGGCAATGTCGATGCGGTCTTGGACGGCGATATAGGGCCCTTTATAGAGGCTTTTTTGTTGGGAAAGAAGTTCGGTTCAAAGGAGACCGGCTCTGATTAAGGTCTTTTCGGGGGCTTTTGTGCTTAGGTGATAGGGGTGGATTTAGTCCATTTCCCGTGGTAATATTATTTTTTCGGCCTACAATCAGGAGGTGTGATTATGGAATTAAAGGGTAGCAGGACGGAGAAGAACCTTATGGCGGCTTTTGCGGGGGAGTCGCAGGCTAGGAATCGTTATACATATTACGCCTCCGCAGCAAAGAAAGAAGGCCTGGTGCAGATCTCCGAGATATTCACTGAGACCGCTGATCAGGAAAAGGAGCATGCAAAGCGGCTCTTTAAGTTGATGGAAGGGGGCAAGGCCGAGATAACCGCCTCTTTTCCGGCCGGCGTTATAGGGGATACCATGGAGAACCTCAGGGCTGCGGCCGCCGGAGAGAACTACGAGTGGACGGATATGTATCCGGGCTTTGCCGAGGTGGCAAGGGAAGAGGGTTTTGATAATATTGCCGGGATCTTTGAGGCTATCGCCGTTGCGGAAAAACAGCACGAACGTCGCTATAAGACGCTTGCCGATAATATCGAGAATGGGATGGTATTTAAGAGGGGGAATGCGGTAGTATGGCGTTGCCGTAACTGCGGCTACCTGCACGAGGCAGAAGTTGCCCCCGAGGTGTGCCCTGCCTGTGCGCATCCGCAGGCCTATTTTGAGCTGTTAGGCGAGAATTGGTGAGTTTTTCTGCCTGCGTCCGGCATCCTGTCGGCGAGGCTTGTATCTGAAAATTAAATAAACTAGTGAGGTTATACTATTATGATATCTTCAAATATGGCAGAAGTACTAAATAAGCATATGAATGCCGAGTTTTACTCTTCTTATTTGTATCTCTCAATGTCGGCCTATGCCTCAAGTAAGGGCTGGAGGGGTTGTTCCAGCTGGCTCTACGTGCAGGCGCAGGAGGAGATGATACACGTCCAGAAGTTATATGTCTACCTAGACGACCAGGGTGCGCGTATAGAGCTTTATGCAATAGAGAAGCCGCCGGTCGAGTTCGGTTCTCCGTTGGAGCTCTTTGGCGCAGTCCTTGATCATGAGCGCAAGGTAACGGCTCTGGTCAGTGATGTTGTGACGGTCGCTGTAAAAGAGGCCGACCACGCAACCGAGACCTTCTGGCAGTGGTTCGTAACCGAGCAGACAGAGGAAGAGAAGAATTGCAGAGACGTCGTAGATAGACTAAGGCTCGCCGGTGAGACCGGTCCGGGCTTATTTATGATAGACAATGAACTGGGTTCTCGTGTGCTTGTACCACCGGCACTTTGATCCAAAGCTTGAAAATCTCGTAAGATAAGAAAAGACCAGAGCCTTGCACAACGAGTATCCCTTGTGGGTGCTCGTTGTTTTTATAGCTCGCCAGTTGACTGTTTTTACCCTGATGCAACAGAAAACTATCAATTAGTAGTAACAAGGCTAAAAGTTGACCCAATGACTACCCTTATGGGCAGTCATTGGGTCTTAATAAGGTCTTTGACGGGTAGTTTTATAGGGATTTTACAAGGTTTGTTTGGTCTTTGGGCGGTTTTTTTACCCGTAGCCTTGAAAAACCTCTGATGGTTCTGTCCTCTATCTTTGATTGTCCCATAGATTGTCCATTGGCCAGCCATTTTTTCTCGGATTCTTATCGATAATTATTCCTAAAACTATAAAATTATCTTGACAATTCGCCTCTATAGTTCTATAAATAATAAATTCAGTTCGAGTCTCCGCAGGAGTAGTTTGTATTCCAAAGGGATTTTGATTCGTCCTTCGTTGGCGATTTCTGAAGAATTGCTGGCGTAGCTCAATTTGGTAGAGCATCTGATTTGTAATCAGAAGGTTGCGGGTTCAAGTCCCATCGCCAGCTCCACTACTACGATAAAACGATTTTAGAGTGCGTTTTTATATAGTTTGTAAGGTTTTTTATCTGGTCGAGTTTTCAGATGCGTAGCAGTAGGGCAATCGGAGATACGGATAATTTTTTTTTATGCAGTAAGTAAAGGGGGGAGTCTTCTCCGATTAAGGAAGTGACTCTAACGCCCCAAGTTTGTATATTTCACGGAGAGGTACCCGAGTGGCCAAAGGGGGCAGACTGTAAATCTGCTGGCTCAGCCTACGGAGGTTCGAATCCTCCTCTCTCCACCATAGGCGGGTGTAGTTCAATGGTAGAACTTCAGCCTTCCAAGCTGATAGTGTGGGTTCGATCCCCATCACCCGCTCCATTTTTTTGGGCGATGTAGATTAGCCTTACTGATTTTTGTTTTATAAATGCTCTCCGTTGCCCATGTAGCTCAGTCGGTAGAGCACTTCCTTGGTAAGGAAGAGGTCACCGGTTCAATTCCGGTCATGGGCTCCACAGTCCGGGCAGGTGGGCGAAAGTAAAGGCAGGTGGCTATATCAGGTGGGCTACACATGCAAGTGGGCTGACAGGTGGCTGTAAGTTGGGGCAGGTGGCTATTAAGGCCGGTGGCTAATCTGGGAGTATTAAAAAGGTGAAAGGGTTTTTTATTTAGATATAATTATCAATTGGTTTTATATATTATTGTTTACTGACATATTCGGAGGGAATGAGAGATGGCGAAGGAAAAATTTGAGAGGAATAAACCGCACGTAAATGTTGGAACTATCGGTCATGTTGACCATGGTAAGACCACACTTACAGCTGCTATAACGACTGTACTCGGAGTTGCCGGTGGTGCAACAGCGATGGCATACGATCAGATAGATAAGGCCCCTGAGGAAAGAGAGCGTGGTTTGACGATCTCAATCTCTCATGTTGAGTACGAGACCGATAACCGTCATTATGCTCATATCGATTGTCCTGGGCATGCCGATTACGTCAAGAACATGATCACAGGTGCTGCTCAGATGGACGGAGCGATACTTGTTGTAAGTGCCGCAGACGGCCCGATGCCTCAGACCCGTGAGCATATACTGCTTGCCCGTCAGGTAGGTGTCCCTTATATCTGCGTTTTTCTTAATAAGACAGACCAGGTCGACGACCCAGAGCTTCTCGAACTTGTTGAGCTTGAGGTACGCGAGCTACTTAATCAGTATAAATTCCCGGGCGACGATATTCCGTTTGCCCAGGGCAGCGCACTTAAGGCTCTTGAATGTGCCTGCGGCAAGAAGGATTGCCCTGCATGCGGCCCGATATTTGAGCTTATGAATAACCTTGATACATATATTCCCGAGCCTGTCAGAGAGATCGACAAGCCGTTCCTGATGCCTGTTGAGGATGTATTCAGTATCTCGGGCCGCGGTACGGTCGTAACGGGCAGGGTTGAGCGCGGCGTTGTAAAGGTCGGCGAAGAGATCGAGATAGTAGGTCTTGGCGAGACGACGAAGACGACGGTAACCGGCGTTGAGATGTTCAGGAAGCTGCTTGACGAGGGCCGTGCAGGAGACAACATCGGCGCGCTCTTGAGGGGCACGAAGAAGGAAGATATCGAGCGCGGTCAGGTACTGGCCAAGCCCGGGAGCATAACGCCTCACACGAAGTTCACCGCCGAGGTATACGTGCTTACAAAGGACGAGGGCGGCAGGCATACTCCGTTCTTTAACGGATACAGGC
>CAZUFI010000090.1:0-6772 GCA_964618745.1 uncultured Thermodesulfobacteriota bacterium
ACTATAGAAGAACTTTAATTATTGTAAAATAAGGAGAGATAAATATGCCGATAGACAGTGAGCTTTTGAGTATACTTGCCTGCCCCAAGTGTAAGGGGGATGTAAGTCTTGACGCCGCAGGCGTTGGAATAGTCTGCAAGAGCTGTAAGTTGTTTTTCCCTATAAAAGACGGTATTCCTTCTATGATACTGGATGAGGCCCGGGAGCTTGGCTAGCAGAGCTTTTGCAAGGCCCTGTGCTCGGGAGGGCATGTGAATATCCTTGCCTATATTTTATTTAAGGCCTTTGCCTGTATTATGAACTTGCTGCCGATAGGAGTAGCACTGGGGCTAGGCAGGGCGTTGGGGTTTGTCGGCTACCGCTTGGGCGGTAGCAGGCGAAGACTTGCACTCTCCAATATCAGGCGGGCTTTTGGCGATAGCCTGTCTGATGACCGGGTGCGTGATATAGCCGTAGGTATGTTCCGCTCTTTAGGGATGATGGTGGTGGAGTTCGTGAGGCTTCGCAGCGTAGACAAGGCCTATATAGATAAATACGTAAGCTTTGAAGGACTTGAGTACTTAGAGCGTGCCGTTGAAAGGGGTAAAGGCGCGGTCTGTCTGACCGCGCATTATGATAACTGGGAGCTACTTAATGCCGCTTTAAGCATGCGGGGCTTTCCAATGGGAGTTGTTGCCAGACCTCTGGATAATCCTTACTTGAATTCTTATACTGTAGCGGTAAGGAGCGCCTTTGGCGGGCGTGTAATAGAGAAGACAAATGCCCTGCGTGGAATGCTGGGGCTTTTAAAGAACAACGGTGTGCTGGGAATATTGCTTGACCAGCGTTCTTCTACAAAAGACGGCGTAATGGTGGATTTTTTCGGTACTCCGGCCAGTACCAGCAAAGGGCTTGCTGCGATTGCCCGGAAGACCGATACCGTGGTTATCCCTGTATTTATCAGAAGACTCAATGGCCCTTATCATAAGGTTGAGTGCATGGAGCCGATCATGCTCGCCAGCACCGATAATAAGCTTGAGGATATGAAAGAGAATACGCAGCGTTTCACGCGAGCAATAGAGGATTATATCAGGCGTTATCCCGACCAGTGGTTCTGGCTGCATTCAAGGTGGGAACGTAGAAAGAAAGCCAGCCGCAGCAAGGGGTCGTCTTAATGAATTCAACTGGAAGTAATTGGTATCTATGAAGATAGCACTTGTAGGAAGGGGCTTTTCTACCTCATGGGGAGGGGCCGAGAGGGTCGGGGTTAATCTGGCGAAATCTCTAAAGGCTGCGGGCCATGGTGTTGCCTTGTACTCGGCCCGGGCTGATCCGAGCGTCGATGGCATTGCGGTTACGCAGGTAGAGACCTCTGGTTTTTCCTCTGCTCTTAAAATTTTGGGATTCAGCAAGAAGGTCGGTCAACTGCTGCGTGCCGGGGATCAGGATATTATCTTTGGACTTACTCAGATCTATCCGCTTGATATCTACCGTGCCGGAGGTGGGGTCTATGCGCATTGGATGCGTATGCGTTATCCGAGTTTTTACCAGAGGCTTTTAAAGTTTATCTTCGCCCCGGTCCACCCGGCTATGTTAAGGCTAGAGAAAAAGATCATGGCCCCGGGTAATTGCCGCTACGTTATAACTAACTCAAAGCTTGTAAAGGGCCATATGGAGAGTTTCTTTGACGTGCCAAGTGATAAGATCCGTGTTATCTATAATGGTATAGACCATAGCGTCTTTAATCCGCAGCTTCGAGGGAAATATCGGCAATCAGTCAGGGAGAGGCTCGGTCTTGGGCCGCAGGATGTTGTTGCGCTTTTTGTCTCAAATAATTGGAAGAGAAAGGGCTTTGGTACGATCATAAGGGCGATGGAAAAAGCACCTTATCTGAAGGTACTGGTCGTTGGCAGGGGCTCGACTGCCTTGCAGAATGCGGCGGTAAAGAAGATGGGACTGGGAGGGGGTAACCTCTTCTTTGCAGGTGCGAGCCAGAAGGTTGAAGAGTACTATGGTGCGGCTGATTTTTTCGTTCTGCCAACTCGTTATGATCCGTGCAGTAATGCCTGCCTGGAGGCCATGGCCTCGGGCCTGCCGGTTATAACGACTACCGAGAACGGTGCCTCTGAGTTTATAACAGAAGGTAGGAATGGTTTTGTTCTGGACTATTGGAATGATGACGATAAGCTTGCCGAGCTTTTTATGCGTTTTAAGGGGAGTGGAGAGCGCAAACGTATGGGAAGGGCAGCGGCTGCGGCAGTAAAGGATCTTACGATAGAGCGCTGTACCTCGCAGATAATAGAACTCTGCGAGTTGGTGATGAAGGAGAAGTCTACTTAAAGGGGCGCGTCTCAGGTATATGAGTAAACTCAGTACGCTGGTAAGCGTAGTTATACCGACCTATAACCGTAGGGATGAGACCTGCGAGGCCATTGAGAGTGTTCTCGCCCAGGACTTTGAGGGTCTTGAGGTCATAGTGGTTGACGACGGCTCGACCGACGGCACCGGAAAGGCCATCCTTGATAGGTTTGCCGGTAGCATTCGTTTTGTCTATCAGCATAATCAGGAAAAAAGTATTGCAAGGAACAGGGGTATTATGGAGGCGACAGGTACGTATCTCTGTATGCTCGACTCTGATGACCTTATGTTGCCGGGCGCGATAAGTGCGATGCTTGCGTGTTTCAGGGATAATAAAGAAGCGGATGCCGTCTACGGCTTAAGCGTCAGGCAACGCCAGGACGGCAGCCTGCTAGAGCCCGATGAGAAGCTAGAGTATCCAGAGGGTGATATCCTAGAGCAATATATGGAGCGTAGACTGATAAACAACAACTCTTATATGATTAAAAGGGAGTTGATGTTAAGCTGTGGTATGTATAAAGAAGTCCTTACTAATCATGAGGACTACGAGTTGTTGCTGCGACTTACGGCCAGGCTTAAGTTTTTTTTCTGTAGGGCGCGCGTCTGTATGGTTAGACGCAGTAAGCAGAGCGCAAAGGACAATACGGATAAGATAATCAAGCAGGGGGTGAAGGCCATTGACGAGCTCTTTTCTACCGATAACCTGCCGGATAAATTACTTAAGCAGAAGGGCAAGCTCTACGCCAAGGAATATCTTCAGCTCGCGACAGCTTGTTATCACAGTGGTCGTACCAAGGAATATCGCTTATACTATAAAAAGGCCGGCGAGCTTTGTCCCTCGCTTGTGCGCGGAGGAAAACATCTCAGGCGTTACATCTTGAGTTTTGTTAAATAATGGATATCTCAGTTATTATAGTAAATTATAACACGAAAGAGATCTTACTTGAGTGCGTGGAATCTGTATTTTCATCCCTTGATTCCAAACCTAAAGATGGCGATGGTGGCGACGGTCCTGCTCTGGATATAGAGGTCTGGGTCGTTGATAACGGGTCGAGTGACGGAAGTGTGGCGGCCCTAAAAAAGAAGTTTCCAAAGGTAAGGCGTATAGAAAATAGGGGTAACGTTGGTTTTGCAAGGGCCAATAATCAGGCCTTGATAAGAGGGGCCGGCAGATATGCCATTCTTTTAAATAGCGATACAGTCGTACCTGCGGGTCAGCTCGATAAGCTTGTGGCCTTTATGGACGACAACCCTGATGTAGGCATCCTTGGCCCGCAGCTTCTAAATAAAGATGGCTCTAAACAGAACTCGATTGCAAATTATCCGACGCTTCTGACAGAGTTATTTAATAAGAGCCTGCTTCGCAGGTTCTTTCCCGAGCAGTTTCCCGGAAAAGAACATGATATTACCTCGCCGATAGAGGTCGATTCGGTCATCGGTGCCTGTATGGTAGTTCGCAATAAGGCAACGCACGACGCAGGCCTTTTTGATGATGGTTTTTTCTTCTTTTTTGAGGAGACCGATTGGTGCAGGCGGATGCGTTTTCATGGGTGGAAGGTAATGCATCATCCTGGTATTAATATCTATCATCTGCAAGGGGCAACGGCAAAGGAAGTTAATACGCGAGCTCGTGTTGAGTACTGGCTCTCTCGCTATGGTTATTTTAAGCGACATGCCTCAAAGATGGACTATATTATGCTGCTCTTTGGGTTGGTCATCAAGCTTATCTTTAATATCGCAGGGGCACTTGTTATGAATGTCTTAAGCTTCTTTACCTCAAAGAAGGCGCGTGGCAGGCTTTTACTGAACATGCATCTCTTGTCCTGGCATCTGGCCGGGTGTCCTGCACTCTGGGGGCTTCGAGGGAGGAGTCGTGGCAAGAAATAATTCGTTGGTTGCAGGCGAGCAGCCAAAGATCCAAGCCCTCGTCGTTTACGGTACGTTATATGAGGATGAAACAATTAGGTAGTTAGAGCTAAGGGATAGATCAGGCAATGATACGGTCGGTCAAGACAGAACTAATAAAGTGGAATTACGTGCTGCCGGGCTTTGAACCTTTGCAGGCACTGAGTGCCCTTGGGCGTGACGGACTCTGTGTTAGAAGGCTTGGAAAAAAGCGTGAGGTCTGGCGGGTAGAGCGGCAGGAACGAGTCTTTTATGTAAAGCTCTTTAGCTCGTCCGGGCTGCCAGCGAAGCGGCGTGAGGCCGATTCGATAGACAGGCTCGATAAGTTGGGAGTGCCGGTGCCGGTGCTTGCCGCTCGTGGTTATGGCGGCGGCGGTGCTGTCCTTATAACCGAAGAGGTCGCGCATAGCCGGGTGCTTAAGGAATACTTCTTTACTACTTTTAAAGAACTAACCAGAGTAGAGAAGAGAAAAGTCATCAGTTCTTTTGCTGTTTTTATTCGCCTATTACATGATAAAGGGGCTATGCACAAGGACCCGCATATGGGCAATATGCTCGTTGTTGAAGACGCGCCCGGTGCTGATGAAGAGATCGGATTCTGCTTGCTGGATCTGGGTGAGGTCGAGTTTGTCAGTAAGGCGAGTCTGGCAGATCGCATTGCGAATCTAGAGTTGATTAACCTTAACTATATGGCAGGGCTTGAGCCTTCTTTAAAGTATTGCTTTTTAAAGGCATACGCAAAAGGCCTGTTCTTAGATAAAGCTGCGTTGAGGGCCGTTATAGAGAAGGTAGAGGCTGCAACCCTTACCAGAGCCGCAAAGATATGGAAGAAGAAGGCGCAAAGATCTATGACCGGAGGTAAGCTCTTTGCCGAGTATACCGAGGGTTTCTTTGAGGTCCATATGAAGAAGGTCTGGCACGAGTCTGGTGCGCTTGACCCGATAGTAAAAGACCCGGATGGTTTTCTGGATAGTGAGCGGGCTGTTATATTTAAAGACGGACGCACGGTTAAGGCAGGGATGATAGAGCTTACGGATGGTAGAAAGGTATTTCTTAAGAGATATAACGTAAAGGGCTCGGTTCATACTATTAAGAATATCTTTCGTACCTCAAGGGCCAGCAGAGTATGGCAGATGAGTTACGGCGCGGAGCTTCGCGATCTGCCGATGCCAGAGCCGCTGGCATTTATCGAGGAGCGTAAAAAAGGCAGAGTACTTGGCAGAAGCTATATTATAAGCGAGTTTATCGACGGCGCTCCGAGGCTCAGCGATCTGGCCCTTGATGAAGACTGCAAGCCGACCGGCAGCTTCAGCGGTCTTCTCTTTGATATTGGACGAGAGCTTCGACGTATGCATATTCTAGGTTGGTATCACGGAGACCTTAAGTGGAATAATATTCTGATAAAGAAGGTATCCGGCAGGCCTAAGCCAGATATCTTCTTTCTTGATATTGATGGCAGCTCGATCAGCACTGAACTGTCGAGCTTGGAGATTAAGAAAGATCTGGAGCGTTTTATAACAGAGATAGATAAGTTCGGCCTGAGCCAAAAAGAAAAGGATGGCTTTCTCGCAGGCTATAAGAGTTACCTGCTTGGCATTAGACCTACGAAGGCCCTGGTTGATATCTATAAGGAGCTTGGAGCGTAGTAATGGATTTTATAGAGCGCGGAGGACTTCTGATAAACGAGGCTTTTCTGGAGGTCCTTGAGAAGGCTCGTCTTGATAATTTTCAGGCCTTGATGCAGCGTAAAGAAGGAACTGTCTTTAAAGAGAAAAAAGCCCGTTCGGTAGTGCGCTTTGAGCTTGAGTCAAGTAGTGGTAAAAAGGCTTTTTTCCTGAAACGGCACTTCGAGCCGGAGGCCGATAGAGCAGGGCGGGGGCTCGGGCGTTTCCTAAGGAAGAAAAGGCCGGAAGATGGCCGCAATGAATGGGAGCGTATGATCGAGCTGGCTGATGCCGGTTTTCAGACGATGATCCCGGTAGCTTATGGCGAGACCAATAAGGGATCTTTGACCGTTACAGAAGAGATCTACGATAGCGTCAGGGTAGAGGATTATATCCCCTCTCTTGCCGGGCGCGGCGACGACGCGACTCTAGAAAAACGTGATATAATAGTACGCGTAGCAAAGCTCGCCGCACGTTTTCACGAGATGGGCTTTAATCATCAGGACTTCTATCTTGGCCATATCTTTATTCGTCCCGCTACAGGCGAGCTTTTTCTGGTAGATCTTCAGAGGGTTCAGCGTAGAACTCCGGCACTTGAAAGATGGATAGTAAAAGACCTGGCGCAGTTTGTCTTCTCCGCAATCTCGATTGATAACTTCTCGGCCTCTGACCTTGTCCGCTTTGGCCATGCCTATCTTGATAAAGATAAATTCAGCGTAGCTGATAAAAAATTAATTAAAAAGATAATGGCTAAGGCCGAGCGGATATCACGCCATACGGTCAAGCTCTTAAAGCGAAGGGCCATGGCGCAGAAATGATTTTTACAGGTTTTGTAATGAAGGTTTTTTACCAATAGAGAAGTATTG
>CAZUFI010000091.1:0-6731 GCA_964618745.1 uncultured Thermodesulfobacteriota bacterium
CAACTGGTCGATAGTTGGTCTGATAGCGAAGAGTCAAGCGGTATGGTCGAGGAGTTCAAGGTCGGTATGGGCGAGCAGCTTAGCCGCGAAGACGTTGAGACGCATTTTAATCTGGGAATTGCCTATATGGAGATGGAGCTTTTTGACGATGCCGTCAGAGAGTTTAAGCTCTCTGCCAAAGATGTTGCCTTTGAGTTTAACTCTTATGCCCGGCTTGGTCAGTGCGCTGACGCAATAGGTAAGTATACCGATGCCGTTGGTTTTTATATAAAGGCACTAGCAGTAAAGGGGATGAGTGATCAGGATAGGATAGGGGCTATGTATGAGTTGGCACTTGCGTATAATCAGGCAGGGGAGCAGGCCGAGGCCCTGCAAATGATGGCTGCAGTGGGTAATCTGGACCCAGATTACCGCGAGACTCAGGAGAGGTTGGTTGAGTTTGCAGTAGAGAGAAGTTATATTCCAAGAAATGATAATTTGATTGAGATCGAGCTGATGTGATATGATTATCAGTTCTGATTATATTTTCTAAGGAGGCACTATAGATATGAGGGGTTTTGTGAGGGTTTTAGCGGTAGTTTTATTCTTTGGTTTTGTTGCGGTCTTTACCCCCGCGCTGAGCCAGGCTGAGGGTGGTAAGATAACGGCCAAGGAACTGAAGGCGCTGGGTAAGGCAACGGCTATAATAGAGACAAAGTTCGGGAATATGCAGGTCAGGTTTTATCCTGATAAAGCACCGAACCATGTAAAGAACTTTATAAAGTTGGCTAAAGAGGGTTTTTACGACGGGACGATATTTCACAGGGTTATTCCCGGCTTTGTTATTCAGGGCGGAGACCCGAATACAAAGGGTGCTAATACGGCGACCTATGGTATGGGTGGCCCGGGTTATATGGTAGACGCTGAGTTTACCAATACTCGTCATAAGAAGGGGATCTTGTCGATGGCAAGGAGTAACGACCCCAACAGCGCAGGTTCTCAGTTCTTTATAGTCGTTGGCGACGCGTCGTTTTTGGATGGTAAGTACACTGTCTTTGGCGATTTGATCAGCGGCATTGAAGTAGCTGAAAGCATCGTTGCTTTGCCTAGAGATAGCAGAGATATGCCCAGAGAGCGGGTCGAGATGAAGGTTATAATAAAGTAGCTGGCGAGATGATTATATTTACCAGATAAAAATTAAAATATAAAAGTTACTTTATTGCTTTGAGTCTGGCTTTAGGCAAGGCTTAAGCCGTAGAGTAACATTAACGGAGGTAAGGAAGTTGAGTGACGTTAAAGCGACAATAGAGACAAAGTTTGGGAAGATGGAGGCACGGTTTTTCCATGATAAAGCACCGAAGCATGTCGAGAACTTTATAAAGTTGGCTAAAGAGGGTTTTTACGACGGGACGATATTTCACAGGGTTATTCCCGGTTTTATGATTCAGGGCGGAGACCCTAATACAAAGGGCGACAATAAAGCGAGCTATGGAATGGGAGGCCCCGGTCATACGGTAGACGCGGAGTTCAGTGATACCCCGCACCGCAAGGGAATCTTGTCGATGGCAAGGAGTAACGATCCTAATAGTGCCGGCTCTCAGTTCTTTGTAGTCGTTGACGATGCGTCGTTTTTGGATGGACAGTACACCGTCTTTGGTGAATTGACAAGTGGTCTGGAAGTAGCTGACGAGATCGTCGCACTGCCCAGAGATAGCCGTGATATGCCTGACGACAGGGTCGAGATGAAGATTATAATCGAAGACTAGAACATATATATAGTTTTTTTAATTAGCGACGTGCTTGGTTATCAGTTATACTTTGATTGACCAAGGCGTCGTTTTTTTTTAATGTATTTTATTGGATGACTAATCTTAAGGTGATGAATATGTTTTTTTGTAAAGGTGGTAATCGTTTCTTTTCAGGTGCTGCGGCAGGGGTCTTTTTTGTTTTTATGGTCTTTGTATATCTTTTGTTAATGGCCGGCGAAGGCCTTGCCGAAAAGGCCGGAGGTGACTACGGCGTAGATGATAGTATTACGATAGTTGCTGTTGGCGATATTTTTCTTGGCGAGCGGGCCGTGAGCTTTCTGGATAAGAAAGGTGCTGCTTATCCTTACTCAATGATGGGGGGCGTCTTAAAGGACGCAGACCTTGCGATAGGGAATCTGGAGTCGCCGCTTACAGAATCTGAAGAGCCTTTTATGGAAAAGAAGTATATCCTAAAGGCCCCGCCCTCGGCGCTAGCCTCACTTAAGGCCTCTGGCATTGATATCTTCTCTCTTGCTAATAATCATATGATGGACTACGGTGCCAGTGCTCTTATAGAGACAATCGAGCTTTTGGATAAGGAAGGGCTTGGGTACGCAGGGGCCGGTGTGGATCTGGCAGCGGCCAGAAGGCCAGCGATCTTTCAGAAAGAGGTTGACGGTGATATGGTTAAGATTGCCGTACTATCGTATTCAAAGACCTTTCCTTTTGAGTTCTACGCGAAAAAAGACAGGGCCGGGACAGCCCCCGGTTATAAAAAGTTTCTAGTTAAAGATATAAAGGCCGCGCGAGCCGGAGCCGATATCGTGATAGTCGCCTTTCATTGGGGAGCAGAGAGGATGAGGCTTCCTAAAGACTATCAGCGCGAGCTTGCTCATCTTGCAATCGACAGTGGCGCGCATGTGATTATAGGTCACCACCCTCATGTCATCCAACCCGTAGAGGTCTATAAATCAGGGGTTATATTCTATAGCCTTGGTAATTTTGTATTTGGTTTTTATAGCCCTAAAGAGGTCGGGGGAATCTACGCTAGCATTGTCTTGACCAGACAAGGCACGGGCCATGATGCCGGCTACGGTATAGACTCGGCGCGTGTCGTGCCGCTTGAGGTCGATAACCGTATCGTACAGTTCGCGCCGCGCCCGCTTGAGGGATTACTGGCAATGCAGGTATACGGGCGTATTGCCGAGGATTCCGCAGGGCTTGGCACTATGGTTGAAATCGGCGGTGAGTTTGACGGTACTATCGTCTTTGATCAGGAGGCACGTCAATGTATAATCGATGCTGCCAGAGTAAAACAAGATTAGATATAAAAAGCAGGATAAAGGCCGTTTTTTTATGTCTTTTATGCGTTGTCTTTCTATTGCCCGACCTGATTGGCTGTGAGTCCGTGATGCCATAATTCCGCTTGCAGACAAAGGGGTTATGTGTTAGATTGACTAATTAAGAAGTGGGCGTTTGCCCACTTTTTGCATTATTGGGTCTTTTAAATATTCTCGGAGAGTTTTTTGAGTACACAGATAAATACAGACGTGTTGGAAGATAAGGCCTTTAAGCTCGCAGAGCCTGTGGCTCATGGTCTTGGGTTAGAGCTTGTAGATGTCGAGTATACGAGTGAGGATGGCAGGAAGATACTTCGCGTAACCATTGATAAACCTGAAGGTATTACACTTGAGAACTGTGCTGATCTTAGCCACGAGTTAAGCACTATCTTTGATGTTGATGATATTGTGCCGGATCATTATAATTTAGAGGTATCTTCTCCGGGGCTGGATAGAAGGCTAAAGAAGCGTGAAGATTTTCTGGAGGCCGTGGGTAAGAAGATCAAGCTCAGGACAAAAGAGCTTGTACTTAACAGGCGTAATTTTCTGGCTACGGTCGAGGCCGTAGGTGAAAGCTCTGTAGAGTTAAAAGATATAGACCAAGAGTACTGGACCGTTGAGTTTGATAATATTGATAAAGCAAGGCTAGAGATAGTTCTGTAATTTTATATAGACGTAGGCCGCCCGAGGGCGGCAGGAGGAGAGCAAAGAGATGTTTGCCAATCTAGTACAGATTATAGAGCAGGTAGAGAAGGATAAGGGGATAGATAAGGAGGTTCTTATCGAGGCTCTGGAGAGTGCGCTTTTAAAGGCCGCCGAGAAAAGATTCGGTGCCGGTAAAGAGATAGAGGCTCACTATGATGAGGAGTTGGGAGAGATAGAACTTTTTGTCTTTAAAGAAGTAGTAGATGAGGTCCAGGACAATGATCTTCATATTACCCTTAAAGACGGCCAGGAGCTTGATCCCGAGGCGCAGCTTGGCGATAGCCTTGGTGTAAAACTTAATGCAAATGAGTTTGGCAGGATAGATGCGCAGACCGCAAAGCAGATTATTATACAGAAGATAAGAGAGGCCGAGCGTGATATAGTATTTAAAGAATATAGCGAGAAGCAGGGTGAGATAATTACCGGTATTGTTCAGCGTTTCGAGAGGGGCGATATGGTAGTGGATCTTGGTCGTACCGAGGCCCTGCTTCCAAAGCGCGAGCAGGTCAGGCGCGAGAGCTATCGTCAGGGCGAGCGTATCAGAGGAATGGTGCTGGAGGTCAGGGAAGATGCAAAAGGGCCGCAGGTGGTTATAAGCAGGACGCACCCGGGCTTTCTTATAAAGCTTTTCCAGATGGAGGTCCCTGAGATTTACGAGGGGATAGTAGAGATAAAAGGTGCAGCGCGTGAACCCGGGGAGAGAGCCAAGATAGCAGTGCTTTCTAATAATATGGATGTTGACCCGGTCGGTGCCTGTGTTGGTGTTAAGGGTTCAAGGGTTCAGGCCGTTGTCCAGGAGCTTAAGGGAGAGAAGATAGATATTATACACTGGGCCGATGAGAGTGCTGTTCTTGCCAAGAACGCTCTGAGCCCGGCGCAGATAACAAAGGTCGTTGTCGATGATGAAGAGCATTCAATGGAGGTCATCGTCCCTGATGACCAGCTCTCATTGGCAATTGGTAAGAAAGGACAGAACGTAAGGCTTGCCGCGAAGCTTACCGGGTGGAAGATTGATATCCATACCGAGACAGAGCAGATCGACGGCCCCACAGAGACGTTATCGCCGGATGAGTCCCTTGCTCGTGAGGTACAGGCCGCTGCGGCCAAGGTCGTGGAAGACTCTAGGCGTCTGGAAGCTCTCTCTGTTATTGCGTCAATAGACGAGGAGCTTTTAGCGACTCTATCAGCTGCTGGCTATGATACGATAGGTTCAATAATAGAGGTCTTACCATCGGTGCTTACCTCTATAGAGGGATTGGATCAGGAGCGTGCCGAGGCTATTCAGGTAGCTGCGCGTGATTTTGCAGGTGGCGAGCAAGAGTAGTCATGGCCCTGTGCGCAGCTGTGTCGGCTGTAGTACGAGGCGTGCAAAGCGGGAGCTTGTAAGGTTTGTAAGTAAGGATGGGAGCTTTGCGGCGGATCTTTCGGGGTTGGCTGGCGGCAGAGGGGCGTATCTTTGTTACGATAAAAAATGTTTTTTAAGGGCACTTAAAAAGAATGTATTTGTCAGAGCCCTTAAAATTAAATCCACTGAGGCAGAACCAGTTGGTCTGCGTGCAGAAGGGAAGTTATTATTAGAAGTAGTTTGTGAGCGACTTTGGCAGGATGTTACCAAGGGATTATCAAAGACTGAGAAAATAAAAGAGGTTAGGTTGAAGGGATAGGCTTTTATCAGCTTGTAATGATTCCGGATACAGGCCGGAAAGAGAGATATGACTGAAAAAGAAAATGAGTTAAAAAGTAAGGTCGTAGAAAAACGGATTAAGAAGACCGTTATACGTAGGCGTGTGGTCAAGCCTACTCCTGAGGAGAAGGCTGCGGCGGAACAAGCCGTTAAGGCGGCAGAAGCAGCGGAGCTTGCAGCAGTTGCAGCAGCGGCACCCGAGGTTGTTGCCTCGGCAGAGCCGAAGGTAGAGGCTGAGTCAAAGGCAGACGCCGTTGTTGAGGCTTCCGCGCAACCTGCTGCGACCAAGGCTGGGGCTGAAAAGCCGACCAAGGCCTCTGTAAAAAAGACAGACAAGCCTCCTACCAAGTCGCCTGACGCAAAGCCTGAGCAGGTTGACGGCATGCGTGAGGATAGCCGTGATAAGGATAAGGGCAAGGCCAAGCGCGAGGTCAAGGTATTTAATAAAGAGGTAAAGAAGGTTGATAAGACCTTCCCCGGTAAACAGATGTATCGCAGGGGTAAGCGTTATCAGATGCGTGATAACAGGAGAAGGTCTAATATATCTCCTGCAAGAGAGCTTAAGAAGACAGAGATTACTGTTACCAGGACCGAGAAGAGGGTTGTTAAGATCGCAGAGGCCATAAGTGTCGCTGAATTCTCTCAGAAGATCGGCGTAAAGGCCGGTGATATTATTAGAAAGTTGATGGATCTCGGTATTATGGCGACCGTCAATCAGACCCTTGATATAGAGTCGGCGACTATTATCGCGCAGAACTATGACTATGAAGTAGAGAGCGTAGCCCTACAGGAGGAGACACTGCTGGAGGCAGGCATTAACCTTGAAGAGCTTGGCGATGGCGAGCTTCGTGCGCCGGTCGTTACTGTAATGGGTCATGTCGATCATGGTAAGACCTCACTGTTGGATGCTATACGTAAGACCACTGTTGCAAGTGGTGAGGCCGGTGGCATCACCCAGCATATAGGTGCGTACCATGTGCATCTGGACAAGGGGGATGTAACATTCCTGGATACTCCGGGCCATGAGGCCTTTACCGCAATGAGGGCAAGAGGGGCGAAGGCTACCGATATAGTAGTGCTCGTTGTGGCTGCTAATGACGGTGTAATGCCGCAGACCATAGAGGCAATAAATCATGCCAAGGCCGCAGATGTTCCTATAATAGTAGCAATCAATAAAATAGACCTTCCTGAGGCCAATCCAGAAAAAATCAGGCAATCTCTGACCGAGTTCGGTCTTGTTAGCGAGGACTGGGGCGGAGATACTATCTTTGTCGA
>CAZUFI010000092.1:0-6727 GCA_964618745.1 uncultured Thermodesulfobacteriota bacterium
CTCGACGAATTTAGGAAAGCTGCTCCTGATACTCATCGTATCTGGGTCTCCGGCATGCACGCCTGCAACTAAAGGCTCGGCTATCTTATCGAGCGCTTCTTTACCAAGCCTGCGCGTTACGAACTCGCCGAGACTCTCGTCTGCCGTGCCCTTTTTCTTCGGGATAAACGGCTCGATAGCCATACGAAGCTTACCACGCAGGGTAAGCAAGGAACTCGTAAGCAGCGGAATCATCTTGGTCGGAACCATCAGGATGACGCCCTCGGGCAAAAGATGCAGCTTACCACGAGAGAAGACGTAGGTCTTACCGCGCGGTTTTGAGGTCGGCAGAATACTGGAGTCCAGACCGAGCTTGCGGCATAGCTGCAAGGCCCACGGCTTCTCGGATAAAAAACAATCAGGGCCTCCTTCAATAAGGAAGCCCTGTCTATGCTCGGTGCGGATATTACCACCCGGACGCTCGCCTTTATCGATCAGCGTTATTTCTATCTTTTTACCAGCAGCTCTGGCCTCTTGCAGGATATGGTAGCAGGTCGTAAGCCCTGCGATACCGCCCCCTATAACGACTACTCGGCTCATATAGATATAGGCTGAGGTTCGCTCGTGTTCGCCTCTGTAGGCTTATTGCAGACTATATGTGCGAGCATCTCGATGAACTTAGGGTTGGTATTGAGCCCACGTGTACGCCCGTACCTAAGCCCCATGCCCACTGCCTTATTCTTTGCGCTGATATCGAGATCAAAGAGCGTCTCGACGTTATCGGCTGCGAAGCTAAGAGGGATAACTATAACCCCTTCTTTACCGTAGGCGCTGCTCTCGATGACGATTGAATCGACATCAGGGCCGAGCCACTCACCGCCGCTTTGGCCCTGGCTCTGATAAGCAACCCTGAACTCGTAGTTGACATAATGATTAATAGCAAAGGCCGTCTCACGCACAAGCCTCTGATAAGAATCACCCTTAAGGGCCGCGACCGGCAGGCTATGCGCCGTATAGATCAGATGCGCGTGCTTTGGCTCGGTAAAGGCCTTTAGTTCTTCATCAAGGCTCTCAACGATTGCCTCGATAAAGAGCGGATGACAATGCCAGTTCTCTATATAATCGACCGAGAGCGGCTTACCGCTATCCTCAATCGCCTCTGCTACTGCCTTTTTATAACCGCCCATCGTAACAGGGATCGCAAAGGGCGTCATTACGATAGCCTGAACCTCACGAAGCCCGGCGGCCTGAATCTCGGTAATGGCCTCTGTGATAAAAGGCGCCCAGTTAAGCATCCCCAAAAAGACCTTATATACCTCGCCGTCATTCTGTGCGTTAAGCTTTTCTTCCAGAGCAGCGGCCTGCCCCTGGCTTATCTCCAGCATAGGCGATTTGCCGCCGATGGCCTCATACCGTTCTTCTATTTCTTCGATAAGCTTCTGCGATACCTCTCTACCCTTTAGGATATTTTTAACAAATGGCCCGACACTCTCTATACTATCAGCCCCTCCGAATGCGAGCAGCAAGACACCTTTAGTAGGCTTTACCTCTGACATGACAATCTCCTTATATCTCTATTTTATTACGTTACTTTACTTTGCGGTCGTCTGCGTGAACTCATGTACGCAGTCAATTAAGGCCCTTACGTGATCGACCGGCGTCTCTACTATTATGCCGTGCCCAAGGTTAAAGATATGACCGGGACGTCCACCTGCCCTTGCTATTATCTCTTTAACTCGTTTTCTAATCTCAGGTATGGAAGAGAAAAGAATGACAGGATCGATATTACCCTGAATACCTACGTCATGGCCGATAATGCTCCAGGCCTTATCAAGAGGGATACGCCAGTCTACGCTTATCACATCGCCACCGGCTGAACGAATGGTATCAAGGTACGAGCTGGTATTGGTCGAAAAGTTAATCACCGGCACCTCGGTTACCGAGTCGATAACACGCTTTGTATACGGCAGGACAAATTCTTTATACTCCTCAGGGCCAAGACAGCCGACCCAAGAATCAAAGATCTGCACGGCCTGAACACCGGCCTTGACCTGAGCGGCGAGGTAGCGTTTTATTATCTCGGTTATCTTATCCATCAGGATATGCCAGAGCTTTGGCTCACGGTACATAAGCCCCTTTGCGTGTACATAATTGCGTGATCCGCCGCCCTCGATTATATAGCTGGCGAGCGTAAACGGCGCACCGGAGAAACCAATCAGCGGAACTTTGCCGTTGAGTTCACCCTGGACCATCTTTATGGCATTGAGCAGATAAGGTACGTCTTCCTCCGGCTCGATGATACGGATATCCTCGATATCCTTTGCGCTCCTGACGGGGTTGCTGATTACAGGCCCCATATCCTTTGCGAACTCAAGGTTGATGCCCATACCTTCAAGCGGCAGGAGAATATCGGCAAAGATAATCGCGGCATCCAGATCAAAGGCCTTGATCGGCTGGAGCGTGACCTCGCAGGCAAGCTCCGGGGTGCGGCACATCTCAAGGAAGGTATGCTTTTCCTTAAGATCTCTGTATTCCTTCATATAACGTCCGGCCTGACGCATAAGCCACACAGGGGTGTGAGAGACCGGCTCTCTCCTACAGGCCTTTAAAAACGTATCATTCGACATAAGTAGTAACCGTCCTTTGCTGCTATATTTAACTAAATTGACTATCTATTATATTGAAAAAAACCCTTTATTACAAGGTTTTATCCTGAGAGACCGCCAGAGCTTGCTAATTTATGCCAATACTGTATTTTATCATGCCTTATTAAGCTAAAAACAGCTTAAATAAGCTGTTTTTCGTCTTTTTGGGCCTTGGTTTTGACCTCGGCCTTCGCTTCCGTAAAGCCCGCTTCGTTATCCGCCAGTAGTGCGCTACCACGCCCGAAGGCCTGATCAATGCTGGTGAGGATGCCGCGTATCATATTGGCCTCTTTCTCCATCAAAGACGAGCGACCAAAGAGCCTCTTAAAGTTGCGCATAATAGTCTCCAGCAGATAATCTCCGTGCTTTCTGTGGTCTCCGTAGCCAAGCTTTCTGAGAGTATCCTCCAGATGCGCGTACATATTAAGGACGACCTCTCGCTCAGCAAGTTCAAAGGGCGGCTCAGTCGGCTCAACCGAGGTAAAGAGGCTATGGCAGACCGCAAAGACCGCGTGTGAAAGATTAAGTGAGGGCTGGTCCTTATGGGTCGGTATCTCAAGGAGGAGATCACAGAGGTCTATCTCCTCATTTTTAAGGCCTTTGTCTTCTCTGCCAAAAAGAATAGCTACCTTATTGGCAGGGCCAGCCCCTATGACCTTCTCGGTCGCTTCATTGAGCGAGAAGATCGGGAAGCGCAGCTTACCTGTACGCCGGGTAGTACCAACAACCATCTTTGCGTCCTTTAAGGCCGCCTCGATTGTAGAAAAAAACCTTGCCTTACCAAGCACATCCATTGCGTTACAGGCCAAGTACAGGGCCTCTTCGGTCTGATGATCCACCGGGTCGTCAGCTGGCGTAACTATACGCAGATCGCTCAGGCCGGTATTTTTCATCACCCTTGCCGTACTGCCTATATTGCCCGGGCTTCTCGGCTCTACGAGAATTATACTAATATTTTTAAGGGCTTTTTTTGTCTGCATTAGAGATAAATTATCCCGGGTGAGCTGTTTTTTTAAAAGATTTAAAAAGGTCGGGCTGCACAGTGGTGCAGCCCGACCTTTCAAGGTTAGTGTTTTTTTATAAAAGCCTTACGCTTCGGCCTCTGCCATGGCCTTTAGCCTCTTTATACGCTCTGCCATCGGCGGATGGGTCGAGAATAACTTGCGCATACCACCCTTACCTGAGAGCGGACTTACGATAAACATATGGGCTGTCGCGTCATTTACCTTTGGCATAGGAATCTTCTTACTATAGTATTCGAGCTTTTCCAGGGCCTGTGCCAGATATAGCGGATGACCCGTGATATCTGCCCCACCCTTATCGGCTGCGTACTCTCTTGAACGTGATATCGCCATCTGGATTATCATAGCGGCAAGAGGGCCGACTATCATCATTATGATAAGGACAGCAGGGTGACCGCCGCCGCCTTCTCTGTTATTTCTACCGCCGCTGAACAGCGAGGCCCACATCGCCATCTGAGCCATATAACTGATAGCTCCGGCAACGGTCGCCGCTATGGTTGATATCAGAATATCGCGGTTTTTAATGTGACTAAGCTCATGGCCTATTACTCCGCCAAGCTCCTCTCTGGATAAGAGCTTCATAAGCCCGGTTGTAACGGCAACGGCTGAATGATTCGGATTCCTACCAGTTGCAAATGCGTTAGGCGCGTCTTTATCCATTATATATACCTTTGGCATCGGCAACTCTGCGTTCTCGGCAAGGACTCTGACGGTAGCGTAAAGATCGGGCTGCTCTTCTTCGGTTACCTTCTTTGCCCTGTACATCTTAAGGACGATCTTATCGCTGAACCAATAGGTTCCAAAGTTCATAACGCCGGCGAAGACCAGTCCGATTATAGCACCGGATCGCCCACCCAGAGCAGCACCGAAGAATATCAACAGGGCCGCAAGGCTTGCCAAAAGTATTGTTGTCTTTACATAACTCATATATTAAAACCCCCTCTAATATCTAAATATAATATAGGTACACAGCCTCAAAACGTCAAGAGCTCGCCTCCAGGGTAGGCCTGCTGGCTCTACCTAAAAGCTCCTCAATAGCCCCTTTAATCGCTGCGATATCAACGCCTGTATTCATGCAATAACCATGCGGCCTTTTATTAATAACAGCCAGAACAGGCAATGGGTACGCGTCCTGCACCCCGCTTGTAAGGTCTCGCTCACAGGCCACGGCAACTACCGCGTCAGGGCGAAACTCTTTAAGCTTACGACGCGCTATCGTACCGCCTGTCAGAACAAATAATTTTATACCGTATTCATTGGAGAGCGTCAAGAGCTCGGCTATCTCACAGCGACCGCACTTCACGCAGTTTGCAACGTCCTTTGTGACCTTTACCTTACAGTCCTCCCACTGAATACAGTGAGGCATAAGGATAATTATCTTCTCCGGGTTAAAACGCCGCCCGCCCACGACCATCGAACGAACCATCCGATTATTTATCTCTACAAAGGCACGCTCTATCTTGATCCTCGGTATCTTAAATAGGCCGCCAAAGAGAACCATCGCGGGCAAAAACAGCTTAACAAGAAAACCCCTGTATCTGGACGACGGCGTAACGGCGCGCCCGCTTATAAGCGAGAGTGCTATCCCTATCGCCCCCCAGAAGACAATACCGCAGACGACGATAATAATAGCCGCCAGCACATACGGGAGCACGGGATGGATATTACCAAGCCCGACCGTCGGGACATACCAGAAAAAGAAACCGACAACAAAGAGGCCAAAGGCGCAGAGACCGAGCAGAAGCAGAAAAACCCCCTTCTCAAACTTATACTCTACGCTTCCCAGCACCTCCGGGGAGTCGTCACCTGCCTCTGGCGAATCATCTTCACGCCCTTTATCCAAGCCTCTCTCCCCCTGCCAACTTATAACCCATCAAAAACTCTTTTACGGTCATACGCCTCTTACCCTCAAGCTGAAGCTCTTCTATTATATACTCACCGCCTGCGCAACCGACCGATATTTCATTGTTACTAATATTCGTTATTACGCCGGGGCCGGGGGCATTACCCGCCTCCATTGCCACGCGCCCTTTGTGGATCTTCAATGTTTTACCATTAATTGTCGTATACGCTCCGGGCCACGGGCTAAGCCCACGCAGGCGGTTATTAATCTCCGTAGGGGTCGAGTTCCAATCGATCCGACCATCAGCCTTTTTAAGCATCGGGGCGTAACTGGCCTTTGCGTTATCCTGCGCAGTGGCCTGCAAATCCCCTTTTATAAGTCGCCTTAAGGTCTCTACCAGAAGCGGAGCGCCGTCCCTTGCCATACGCTCGCTCAACTCCCCTGCCGTTTCCTGCGTGCCTATCTCCAAAATGCTAGTAAGCAGCATATCGCCGGTATCCATCCCCTCGTCCATAAACATAGTGGTCGTCCCCGTGACCTTATCGCCGTTTATTATCGCGCGATTTATCGGCCCAGCCCCCCTGTAAGCAGGCAAAAGCGATGCATGTAGATTAATCGCACCGAGCCTTGGGACGTCCAGAACGGCCTTTGGCAAGATCTTACCGTAGGCGACGACGACCAAAAAATCAGGTGCGAGTGCCGTGATCTCCTCTAAGAAATCACCACCGAGTCGCTCCGGCTCGATTACTTTGATATTATTTTCCTGTGCGCAAACCTTTACAGGGGTCGGCGTGGCCTTTCGCCCCCGCCCCTTTGGCCGCTCCGGGCGAGTCACGACCCCGACCAGCCCAAAGCCCACCTCTATAAGTGCCGCAAGGCTTGGCACAGCAAAATCGGGCGTACCCATAAAGAGCACCTTCGTAGCTTTAAATTCTTCGCTGCTCAACCCTGCCGCCCCTTTTTATTGACTATAACCACTAATCCTCATCCTCACTGGCCATAAACTTCTTATACTTACGGATCAATAGACTGCGCTTAAGCCTGCTGACTCTATCTATAAAGACCACGCCATCAAGATGATCTATCTCGTGCTGCAAGGCTATAGCCATAAGGCCAGCGGCCTTTATAACGACAGGTAGACCATTTTCGTCAAGGGCCTTCAGGTGGATCCACGCATGCCTTCTGACATCGGCTACGATACCGGGCAGGCTCAGGCATCCTTCTTCAAAGACGACCTC